>CAMAGA010000005.1 GCA_945833955.1 uncultured Clostridia bacterium | reverse complement strand
AGCCAAGACAAAGCAATTTCTTATTCTATACCATTAAACCGTACCGAAGCAAATTCTACCGGATCTCTTTCTCATTCAAAAATCAAAGTATTTGATGGAAAAAGATATAAAAGTTCAATTTCCAACTTGCATTTATCTATAAATACGATATAATAATGATAATTAAAACATAACCAAGGATAGAATATGAAAGACTACAACCAAGAAAACGTCAGACTTGCAAAAATACTCCGAAAGAATATGACCCCATGGGAACGCAAACTATGGTATGTTTTTTTGAGAAATTACCCGATACGCTTTCAAAGACAAAAAGCACTCGGCAATTACATTGCGGATTTCTATTGCGCAAAAGCAGGACTCGTCATTGAACTGGACGGTAGCGGACATTATATGCCGGGACAGATAATCAAAGATACACTGCGCACAAAAGACTTAGAGTCTATGAATCTGACGGTGGTGAGAATCTGTAATTTGGAAATTGACCGCAATTTTCGTGGCGTATGCGAATATATTGATAAGACTGTCAAAAGTCTCTCCTGTAATTAGCTTTACTGAATCTTCCAACCAACGTTTGCTTATTTTGAAATATGAATACCGCAACGCCAACCTCCATTCTTTGAGGGAGTATCGGAGTTACAGGGCGCATCGGTACCGCTTGCCTCCATCTGATGAGGGAGGTGGCAAAAATCTTTGATTTTTGACGGAAGGAGAGAAAAAACTACAATTCAACAGCGGAACAAATGCTTTAAACTAACTATAATAAACACCGAAAATCTCTCCCTCAGTCAGCTTCGCTTACCGCTCGCTGACAGCTCCCCCGTCAGGTGGAGCCAAGCAGTACAATTTCTTATTCTATACTATTAAACAATACCGAAGCAAATACCGCCAAGTCTCTCCCTCAGTCGCCTTCGGCGCCAGCTCCCCCGTCAGGTGGAGCCAAGCAGTACAATTTCTTATTCTATACTATTAAACAATACCGAAGCAAATACCGCCCCTATTACTATGCAGACTTTTCCCGACAAAAAATGCGCACACAGAGAACGGTCATATCGTCTTTTGCCTTTCCTTCCGATATGCGCAGGGCTTCCGATAAGATTCCGTCCGCAAGCGCTTGCGGGTTGAGCGGCGTGCCGTTTTGCAGAAAGGCGTAGAGGTCGGCGGTAGAGCCGAAGGCGTCTATTACGCCGTCCGAAAGAAAGGTTACGATGTCCCCGTCCCCGACGGGGCAGACGGCGGTGGACGGTTCTATGGCGGATAAAATCCCCAGCGGCATACTTTCCCCCTGTAATACCCGTATCTTATCCGAGGAAAGCACGAATCCCGTGGGTGAACCGATTTTGACCACGTCCAGCCGACCTTGTTCCAGGTCGATCATGCCTACGTCTATGCAGGCAAAGCTTTCCCCTACGTTGAACGTGAGCAGGCGGTTGATGGTGTCCAGTACCAGTTCGGAAGGCATTTTTGCCTTATAAAAACTTTCGAGAAGTCCGATGGCGGCTGTAGAAATTGCGTTTGCGTTTTTGCCGCTGCCCATGCCGTCGCACAAGATCGCCATGAAGCGCTTTTCGTCTATGCGGACGACGGAATGCGTATCGCCGCTGACCGCTTCGCCGTCCTTGGTGCGTGCGGCAACGCCGAAGGCGGCGTCAAACACAGGTCTTGCCCGCAGCGTTACGCAGAACCGATCGGCGGTGAGCGCAAATTTTTCCGAGATGACCAAGTTCTGCCCCAAAGACGAAGAGACGGTCTTTTCGATGCGTTCGGGGCGGGGCTCGCCGCAGAGAATGAGCGAAACGCTGCCGTTTCCGCTCTCCGCTTCGCCGTCTACACGGATTTCCACGCAGAGAATGCCGGCTCTTGCAAGGTCTGCGGCAAGCTTTTTCTCTTGAACGCCGTTCCTTTTTAGCGGTACGCTCTGTTCCATGGCGAGATTGCGTAAAACTTCGCTCACGCCGAGCGCCTGCGCCGAAAGGAGCTTTCTGCCTTCCGCCGCATTTTTACTTTCCGTCATGCGCATACGATACTGCGCCAGCATCTTATTGAGCGTAAACTGCACTTCCCCC
Organism: uncultured Clostridia bacterium; assembly: GCA_945833955.1. Taxonomy (GTDB): domain Bacteria; phylum Bacillota; class Clostridia; order Christensenellales; family Borkfalkiaceae; genus CAMAGA01. Next base: position 26,364 of record CAMAGA010000005.1, on the reverse strand, counting down.
CTCAAAATGCAGTCGTTCATGCCGGAAGGGAAGTCTGCGGCGCTGATCTTGCCCTTGACTGCGCCCACTGCCACAAGACGGCTCAGTCCGCTATCCGAATGCAGGCAGGGGCAACTGCCGCATTCCGCACATTTTTTACAGACTTCCTGTTCCACGCAATCGGCAAGGAAGTTCTGCGCTTCCGACTCCTCGTCTTCCACGGCGGAAAGCGTGGCAAACGAAGCGGAAATTTCCCGAAAGACGTTGGAAAGGTCGAAGAGCTTTTCCCCCACGACGGCTCGATTGGCATTGACGGTAATGCGGGCAAGGTGATCCTCCCGATAGAAGACGACTTTTTCCGCTATGGCTCGGAAGGCGAAACGGGGAATTGCCAGAAACAGAATATCCGGCACGGCGAGGATCGCCAGCGCAAGCAAAATCGTCTGCACGCTCTGACTATACAGCCCATAAAAATATTGTATGCCGCACTGCGTTAAAAAGACCATAAACGCCTGCGCAAATCTGCCCGAAGGCAAAAAGAGCAGAGCCACGCAGGCATACGCCAGAAGTTCCGCACCGGGCGATACGGAAAAGCCTGCCAGCATGGGCGCAAGCGACAAAACGAGCGCACAGGCAAAACAGGAAGCGTTGCGTGCGATATAGGTAAAGACGAGCAGGACGAACACGGCGCAGTCGGCATAAATAACTCCGCCCGTGCATTTATACAAGCCTGCGCCCACGAGCGACGCAACCAGGCACAAAAAGAGCATTTCATGCGGTCTTAATCGGCAGACGAGTACTTTTTGCAGGAGGGCGTTTACGGCGATATCGAAGAGGGGGCAGAGGATGAGCAGGATACCGCCGAAGAGGAGCTTCTGATAGAGCGGATTCATCAAAAAGTCGGGCAGGGCGTAGTTCTGCCAAGGCAACCATACCGCAGAGGGGATCAAAGCGGTAATACAGATCAGAACGCCGCATTTGCCTGCGCGCGCCCGAAATTTGCGCAGCAGTGCGTACACGATTGCAAACAGAACGGCAGGGGCGGCGTAACATACAAACCCGCTGACGGAACCCGTGGCAAAACCGCACAAAGCGAACGTTACGGTGCAAAATATTATGCCCAGCCCGGCGTTGAGGGCGGCATACAGCACGGGGAGCGCATACGGCTCCCGGTTTTCCCCCAAAAAGGTGAGGGAGAAAACGGAGATCATAAACAGCGTATACGAGAGGAAGTCTCCGACGGAACCTGCCGTGCGGACGGAAAGGCGTTCCCGACGGGGGCGTTTGGCTGTTGCGGAAGGGGTGTGTTTTTTCATAGACGGGCATAAACTCCTTATTCCCTTTCTTTATACCATACGGCGGGGGGAGAATTTCCGCATTCCTGCCCGTTTTTTCAATTTATTTGGCATTTTTCAAAAAATCCGCTCCGAATCGTTTGCTTTTTGCAAAAGAGCGGTGTAGAATAATAACAAATGAATAACGGACAGTTCGGAACCATCCTGTCTTGAAACAAAACTATGGGATTTGTGAAAAGCGGTTGGAGTCTCTATGCCTGCGATAGGCATACGGCTCCTTTTTTGTCAGCTGATCGTTATCAAAAATACAAGGAGTTATTCATTATGATTTCCACCCATCTTTTCGGCAGTCTTTTAATGTCTGCCAACTTACAGAACAGCCTGCTGTTCTGCGTATGCGCCGTCTTCTATCTGGCTATGGTCGTACTCTTCTACTTCCTGTTCGGTAAAAGCGGACTCTTCGTGTTTATCGCCTTTTCCACCATCCTGTCCAATATCTCGGTATGCACCAGCATAGATATATTCGGGCTTTCCACTACGGGCGGCAACGTGCTGTATGCGGCGTCCTTTCTGGTTACGGACATCCTCTCCGAAAAGTACGGCAAAAAGCAGGCGCAGAAAGCCGTATATATCGGCATCGGCGTTACCCTTTTATGGCTCGTCGGCACGCAGCTGCTGCTCCTTTTCCGAGGCAACGAAAGCGACTGGATTTCCGACTCGCTGCAAACGGTTTTCGGCATCACTTCCGTTCGGGTACTCATCGGCAGTATACTGGGGTACACCGTATCGCAATCGGTAGACGTATTCTTCTATCATCTCATCTGGAAAAAGACGGGCAACTCCAAAAAGGGGTTATGGCTGCGCAACAACGGCTCCACTTTCACGAGTCAGCTCATCGATACCACCATTTTCGCCTCGATTGCTTTCCTCGGCGTATATCCCATGGACGTATTTATCAGCATCTTCCTCACGACCTATTTCTTTAAAGTCATCGTTGCCCTGCTCGACACGCCCTTTGCCTACCTTGCCCGCAAGGTTACGCCCCTCGAGGAACGCAAAAAGCTTTTACAAAACGAGGAGGTACAGGCATGAGCGAAGCTTTTGACAGAACGCAGGACGGGTTGCTTTCCTTGGGAAAGAAGACCGAGGTCCGCTACGACTACGCCCCGGAAGTTTTGGAAACGTTTGCCAACAAGCACCCCCAAAACGATTACTTCGTCAAATTCAACTGTCCGGAATTTACTTCCCTTTGCCCCATTACGGGGCAACCCGACTATGCGACCATCTATATTTCCTACGTACCCGCAGAAAAGATGGTGGAAAGCAAGTCTTTAAAGCTCTATCTTTGCAGTTTCCGCAACCACGGGAGCTTTCATGAAGACTGCATCAACGTGATCATGAAGGACCTCATTGCGCTGATGCAGCCCAAATATATCGAGGTCTGGGGCAAATTTCTGCCGCGCGGCGGTATTTCCATCGACCCGTACGCCAATTACGGTATGCCCGGTTCCCGTTGGGAAGCCGTGGCGTTCGAGCGGCTTGCCAAACACGACCTCTACCCCGAAAAGGTCGATAACCGTTGAATCGGGCGTCGCCTGCCTCGGTTTTATCCTTCGTTTTGAAAGGCACACCCTCGTTTTTCATACGTTCATTTTTTATATCTCCAAACAAAGAGTCCGACCGCTTCCCGCAGTCGGACTCTTTGTTCCTCTTCCGCTTAAAAAGTGAATGCAATCAAAAAAAACGGGGCTCGGAAACCGAACTCCGTTTTCTTGTTTACGTCGCTTATTTAGGATTTACGCCGCTTACATAACTACGATATTGTATTTATGGAAAGACTCCATCAGCTCCTTCGGGAAGAATTCGTCCGTAATGAGCACTTCGATATCTTCCAGTCGGGCGAAGGTATACGGCATGATCTTTCCGATTTTGGAGCTGTCCAGCATCATGTATACGTGTTTTGCCTTTTCATGTACCTGCTTTAACAGCGTTGCTTCTATCTGCGAATTGCAGGAGAAGCCGTTTTCCAGCGTGAAGGCGGAAGCGGACATGATGGCAAACTCAAAATTGGTATTGTCAAAGTACGCCTTGGCTACCGGGGAAGACGTGCTTAAATTTTCCTTGATGAGCTGACCGCCGATGACCGTGATGTTCACGTTCTTCTTCCTTGCCAGTTCCATGGCAACGGCTACGCCGTTCGTCAGAACGTTGATGTTGATATCCGGCATCTCTTTGGCAAGATACATCGCCGTGGTGCCGCCGTCCATAAAGATCGTCGTGCCCTCTTCGATAAGCTCGGACGCCTTCTGTGCGATCTCGATCTTTTTGTCCGTGTTCTGAATCGTCTTTTTTACGTACGGATCGCCCGAAACCTTTTGCACTTCCTTTACGGACATGGCGCCGCCGCGCACTCGGATGATTTTACCTTCCTGCTCCAAATGGAACAGATCGCGCCGCAAAGTCATCTGCGAAACGCCGGGGAAGCAGTCGTGCAGCTGTTCCAACGTCAACTTGCCTTTCTTATCCAGAAGCTCGGCTATCTCTTCAATTCTTTCTTTGTTCTTCATTGCAGACTCCTCTCTCTTCAAAAAAATCTTTTCATTTCTATTATAACACAAAAAATAACAAAATGCAATCATTTTTTATCATGATTTACTATTTTTATGTTTCTTTTTTTCAAAATAAATATCAGTTTTTGTGAAATGTATTATTCTGAATAATTATATCCCGTTTTACGCCGCCCGTTTTACGCCTTGTTCCGCACCGTTTTTCTTCCGTAACATTTTGTCAAAAAAATTCAAATTGTCACTAAAATGTATTACATTTTGTTTGACAAATTGCATCGATTGTTTTATAATCAAAACCATAAAAACACGTTTTAGCACAGGCTGTAAAGTCACGTTGCAAGGAGTATAGTAATGAAAAAGAAACTGACGGCGATTTTTCTCGCTATGATGCTGTCTCTTTCCGTATTGGTCGGTTGCGGCGTTCACGTGGATACCTCTTCCACGCCCGAACCCACCGATTCTACCATGGCGGAACTGCCGCCCGAAGACGGAACGTTGCCTACGGAGTGTTCCGGAATGCAGAACCTCGCCTATATGGCAGGCGTGCTTTCCCAAAAAACCAACTACCGCTCGGTGATGACTTCCACCGTAACCGCCAAGATGATTATTTCCTACACGCAGGAAGTAGAAGCGTACAGGGACTACGTAGACGGCGTCATGCTTACGGAAGACATCAGCACGAGTGCGCTCGTCAATACTGCCCGTCAGAATTGTTTTGTCAGCGGCAAAGTGCTTTCCCGCACGGCTGCAAGCAAGCCCAAGGACTGGAACGGCAAAAATACGGAGTGGAGCAGGGACGAGCCCGTCATCCGCACCAACGAACAGTATATTGCGGAATACGGACTGTTGCCTATGGAATTTTCCGCTTATATCCTGACGGAAAAAACCGTGCTGACTTCCTCCGAAGTCACTATGAATGCAGACGGAACGTTCTCCCAGACGTATACGTTTGACCCGGAAACTTCTGCCTATTATTATAAGCGGAATATGCAGCAGAGCGGCGGACTTGCCGAACAGCCCTGGTTCCACTCGATTACCTATACCTATACGTTTGACTCGGCTTGGAACGTACTGAAGGTAGTCAGCGACGAGCATTACGGCATTCAGCTCAACTCCATGCTCGGCACGGACAACTGCTACGCACACAGCGAAACGAATTATTTCTACGACGGTTCCGCCGATATTGCCGACTTTGATAACTTCTTCAAACAGTATCAGGACAAGGAAGCAACCGAAATTCCGCCCGAAACTCCGAAAGAACCGACTGCCACCGATTATCTGATGGAAGCGTTCGGCGCCGTACTGACGGACGGCGCGGCTTTCCGACTGTCTGCCGACGTCCTCGATATGAATTTGCAGGCAGATCTCTTCCTGCGCATGGCGGAAGGCGGCTTGGATTTGCGCTTACATACGAAAAATCTCGCCCTGCAACTGGCAGGGGAAAAACTCTTCCTTGCATACGATAACCTGCACGCATTCTGCAATATAAACGGACTAGGGCTTGACTTCGATATGGAAAGCCTCGATATGGACGCACTTTTGGAACAGCTCGGCGGCGGCACGCTCGTACAGACGGAAACGGGCGCAACGCTGGATATGACGCTCCTTCTGGGCGAAACGGAATGCGACCTGCACTTCCTGTTCGACCGCACGGACGGCATCCGACTCGTTTCGGTTTCCGTTGCCGTAGCGCTCGGGGAAACGGAAATTTCCGCAAAAATGCAGCCTATTACCGCAACCGAACAGGATTTTGCGGATATTACCGATACGAACACGGAAATCACCGCCAACGTTCAGACCGTTTTACAGCTCTTTGCCGAGCCCGTATGCGCCGAAGTTTCCCATGAAACGGAAAATCTGACCGTATACGGCAAACTCAATCTGCTGTTTGGCGAAACCTTCTCCCTCTGCGGCGATCTGACGGTATCCGTCGGCGATATGCAAGCCGAAGCTTGCTTTGCAATCACCGAAGAGACGGTCGATTTGAACCTCTTTATCGGCGAACACTCCCTCGGCGCAACCGTTGCCGTGGCGGATATTACCGACCTTATTGCACTTTGGACGGGCAACGGGCAGAACGAATCCGCCGATATCCTCGGCGCAATCTTAACCGCCCTTTCCGAAACGGATATCCGCACGCTGCTCGGCGCAAGAGCGGAAGACGGAGCAATCCTTTTCACCGTCGATACGGACGTACTCCTTGCTGCGCTTTCCATCGACCTTTCCTTCGGGGAAGTAGAAATTGCGCTGGGCGAACAGGTACGGCTGACAACCGAATCCTTACAGCTCACGGTGCAAAACGGCACTTTGGAACTTTCCGAACGGGTGGCAGACGAACGCCTGACGGAAGCAGAAGTGGCAGAGCTTTTGCTTGCGGCAGAACGCTTGCAGGCAATCACGCAGGATATTTTCGCCGTAGAAGTTTCCGCTACGATGGACTTAAACGAGTCCGCAACGGACGTTTCCGCCGTACTGCTCTTCGATACGGAAAACGAAACTTTCGGCGGTACGGTCAATTTCGGAGAATACTCCCTGCGCCTCGTATGGAAAAATCAAACCGCATACGTCAATTTTGAGGGCTTGCAGATTGCCCTTTCCGACCAAAACGGGGAAATCACCGCCCTTTGGAATCAGGTAACCGAACTCTTCGGCAATTCCGCTACGCAACCCGAAGTCGATACCGACTCGCTCGTCTCCGTACTGTTCCGATTACTCACCGAAACGGAACTGACCGTAGAGAATACCTCTATCGCCCTGACCCTCCCCGAAATCGGCATGGAAAGCTTCCGCTTGCAGAACGCCGCCGTACTGCTTCGCGCGGCGGAAGACTCGGAACTTGCCCTGCTTACCGTGGATGAATCCGCAACCGACCTCACCCAGACGGATGCGCTCAACCTGTTCGGGTTTATTGCGGACGGCGTACATATGGCGCAGAACGGCGTCATTCCCGTAGAAGCAAGCCTGACGCTCGTCAGCGGGGAAACGGCCGTAGACCTTGCGCTCGAAGGCAACGTATATATTGCGGACGGCGTAGTCAGCCTTTACTTTGCCGTTACGCTTGCCATCGAGGAGATGCAAGTCGATATCGGCTTCTCCTACGACGGAAGCGACGGGCGCATGGAACTGACCGTATGCAATATTGCCGTGGAAGTATACGCCGACGAACTGACTGATCTTGCAACGGCACTGCAGAACGCCTATCGTCAGCTAGCCGAAAACTACAATCACATTGCCGGCAACGTCGGCAGAGACCTCATCCCGGAAGAACTCGTGCTCTCCCTCGGCGCGATTGCAGACTCGGAAATCGACTTTGCAAAACTCTTCTCCGCTTGCTCCTTGCAGACGGGCAAAGACGAACTCACCCTGACGGTTCTCCTTTCCGCTCTGACCGAAACCGCAAAGAGCGATCTTACGATCACGGCAAACCGCTCCAAGAACGGCATCTTCGTTACGGCGCAGGCTCTGGAAACGGACGGCATCACCGTACAGAACCTTTCCCTCCACCTCGGCGGCAGTGAAAAGGCAACGGAAATCATAGATACGAATATCACGTTGACTTCCTATGAATTAAAGTGCCTGCTCGACTACCTGCAGGCGGCAGTGTACTCTGCGGATACGGAAGCCTTCGCCTTCACGCTGGGCGCGCAAGTTTACGACTATACGGAAGCCTACGCCGAATACGATTATCTTCGGTACGATCTCACCCTCGACGCCTACCTTGCGCTGTACTTCCGGGAAGACCACAAAACGGATTACGACTTACAGCTGGATATTGTGCTGGACGGCACCAACGAAGCCGATATGGACTTAAATTGCAGCATCGTTGCCAAGGACGGCGTATCCTACCTCAGCATTTCCCGATTCGTGGAATCTTCCGAAAATGCATTAAAGATCAAAATCAACAATCACGACGTACTCTCCCTGATGGCAACCGCACTCTCCTTGCTCGGCGTGGATACGGACCTCTTGAACGAATACCTCGGCGACGGCTTCTTCGATTCCTTGCAGTCGGGGAATATCGGAAAACTCGACCTCTCCCACCTTCTCGATTCGCTTTTGGGCAGCGCAGGGAATATAGATCTTTCCAAGCTGTTATCCGACCTTTCCGTTACGGACAGCGAGCTTTCAATCTCCCTTTGCTCGGACGAAATTTTCGGCGGCTCGGGTCTGGAAGATTTCACCGTAGCTATTGAAAAGGAGAATCTGAATATCCTTTCCGTCGGCTTCGATAACCTGTGGCTGGATGCAGACGGAAGCGGCAAGATCGACCTGCGCACGAGCCTTTTGGACGGCGACTTTACCATCGAAGCTCCTGCCGACGCCGCTTCCTATATGGATATGTCCTCCCTCAATCAGCTCGTGCAGGACTTCATGAACACCGCCATGCATAAGGACGAAAGCGGCGCATACGTTGCCAATACGGCGTACTATCTGACGGGTAAGGTACACGTTTCCGTTCTGTCTGTGATCAATATGGACGTAGGGCTCGCCATCACGGTTTGCGCGGAAGAGGACACGGTTCTCAACCTGACGATCGACGTGCCGGAAATCCTCGGCATGACCGCCGGCAAAACCCGCACCGATATCGCCATCCGCGGCAACGACGTGTATATGCGGCGGGTACAGACTTCCGAATGGAGCCTGTTCACCGGCTTCAAGGATATCACACCCCGCTACGAATTCCGTATGATGACGGTAAATTACTTCCTCACCGACATTCTGGCGGAACTGGACTTCATTCTGAACACGGGCAGCAAAATTTCCGACATGGCAAACTCTTCCATCGCCAATATACAGATCGACGCTTCGCAGGACTTCGGCGCATATCTGGATGCCTACGCCTATGCCGATAACCGTTATTCCATGACGATCGATACGCAGACGCTGCTCGGCAGTGCGTTCAGCCCGACGAACCTCACCGTTGACCGCAACGCAAACGGCACGCTCACGAACGTCGGCGCAGACCTCAGCATCATTTCCATCGTAAAGATGTCGGCAACCGTTGCAAACACGGGCGCACTGGACGGCTTCACCGCCGAACGCTACGCCGCAAAAACGGACGCCGCCAAGGCGGTCGTCGATAACGTTCGGACGTATCTTTCCTCTCTGGACAGTTCCGTATACGATCGGTATCAGAACGGAGAAATCGACCATATCTTCTAATCTCTTTTTATAGAAACAGCCGAGCCGCAAACGGTTCGGTTGTTTTCTTTCGTTCGGAAATTTCCCTTTGCCTGCGGAAATTTCGCCGTTTAGCAGAATACGGTAAAAGAATTTTGTCCGTTCGGATTGACAATTCCCGCCTGCCGTGTTACAATAAGATAAAGAAAAACCCTTGGAGGAAGACATGGATAAGAAAGAGTTTAAATTTGATACATACGTGCAGGTCATTAAGTATAAGATCTTACGGGCGCTGATTACCAAAAGCTACGAAGGTACTTTAAACGACAGCATCTATTTCGACATTCCCAAGGCAATTTCCCCCGGTCCGAAGGCAACCATGCGTTGCTGTATCTACAAGGAAAGAGCCATCATTCAGGAACGTATTAAAATTGCACTCGGCAGAAAGGAGACTGCGCTCACCGACCCGAAGGAGCGGGAAGTCATCAAAGTCATCGACATCGCCTGCGACGAATGTTCCGCCGGCGGCGTTATGGTTACGCCTTCCTGCCGCGGCTGTATCACGCATATGTGTATGGAAACCTGCCCGAAGAAGGCGATTTCCATCATCGAAAAGAAAGCCGTCATCGATAAGGGACTCTGCGTAGACTGCGGCAAATGCACTACTGTTTGCCCGTACGACGCAATCGTCATCCATCGCCGTCCCTGCGTCAAGAGCTGTAAAGTGGGCGCTATTTCCGTCGGGGAGGACCTGAAAGTCAAAATCGACCCGAAGAAGTGCATCTCCTGCGGCGCTTGCGTTTACCAATGCCCCTTCGGCGCCATTACGGATAAATCCTTTATTCTGGATGCAATCGACATTCTCATCGGCTCCGACCACGGCAAAAACTACCCCGTAGTCGCCATGCTTGCGCCCGCCATCGCCAGCCAGATGCAGTATGCTACCTTGGGGCAGATCGTAACCGCCCTGAAGGAACTCGGCTTTACTTCCGTAACGGAAGCCGCCATGGGTGCGGACATCGTGCTTTCCAAGGAGATAGAGGAATGGCAGGAAAAGGGCGTGCTGACCACTTCCTGTTGCCCGTCCTTTGTGGAATTTATTCAAAAGACCATGCCCACGCTGGCAAAGCACATTTCCTCCTCGCCTTCGCCCATGATGGAAGCCGCCCGCCTCATCAAGCGGGAAAATCCGAACGCAAAAGTCATCTTCATCGGCCCTTGCTCTTCCAAAAAGAAGGAATTCACCGCCGCCGACAAAGCGGACGCCGTGGATTGCGTGCTTTCCTTTGAGGAAATACTGGCGTACTTTGACGCATTCAAGCTCGATCTTGCCAATCTGCCCGAATCGTCTTTGGACGACGCTTCCTATTACGGCAGAATTTTCGCCCGCAGCGGCGGCATTGCGCAGGGCATTCGGGAAATCACTGCCGCAAAGGGCATAGAAGGCGTCAAGCCCGTAGCCATGAACGGTCTGGAAGAATGCAAAAAGGAACTCACGATGCTTCGGGTCAACCGTTCCGTATATAATTTCTTTGAAGGCATGGCGTGCGACGGCGGCTGTCTGAACGGTGCACTGTGCCTGCACCACAAGCGCGGCGCATCCGAAATCGAAAAATACGCCAATCAGGCAAGCAAAAAGACGATCGACGCCAACGTGGAAAGAGCGAAAAATTCCGAATCGGAAGAATAAGCCCGTTCAAAGAGGAGCTTTTCAGGCTACACCTTGCAGATATTGCGCCGAGCAAGAGGCAACCGCAAAAACTTTGCTTACACCGTTTTACAACGGTTATAAAAAATCCGATAGGGGATTCCCTATCGGATTTTCTTTTATAGAAATTGTAAAACGCCTGCTTATTCTTTTATATAAATTGTAATACGTCCACTAAAATCGCAAACCCGAAGAGCAGAATGAAGCCGATGAAGTGAATCCAGTTTTCCACCTTTCGGTTGATGGGCTTCCCCCGTATCCACTCGATGACGGTAAAGACGACCTTGGAACCGTCCAGCGCAGGGATAGGCAACAGGTTGAACACTGCCAGATTCACGCCGATATACGCCGCTATTTCCAGATACGGGTGCAGACCCGCCGCCGCTATCTGCGAGGTGAGTTTAATCGTGGATATCGGTCCGCCCATGGCGTTGAGTCCGAGCCGCCCCGTCAACAGTTCCCCGAGTACCGTGAATACGGAACCTGCAATTCTGCCCGAATAGGCGAACGCTCTGCCGATCGTCTGAAAGAACCCGAATTTACAGGAAGCGGAATAGATTTGATAGATCATCTCGCCGCTATCGTTCGGCTTTTGCGCAATGCCGAGCGCATCCCACACTGCGGAAAGTTCCGTTACGGACTGTATATCCACGTCGCTTCGCATGGCAATCTGTACGTCCACAACCTCCCGATTGCCCGCTTCCGTCACTCTGGACAAGCGGAAAGCCGCCTTTTCGCCCTGCTTTTTGCCCTGCAACACCTGCGCCAGGTCGGACGTGAGGTAGATATTTTTCCCTTCCGCCTGCAAAATCACGTCCATATCCTGCAAGCAGTACTCGGCGGTATATTCCGCCGTCGGTTCCACGTTCTTGGTTACCAAAAGCATCTGCCCGTAGGCAAAAAAGACGATGACGATGATCAGCAACGCTAAAATATAGTTCATCAATGCGCCTGCAACAAGCACGAGGATTCTGCGCCATGGCGCGCGGTTATGGAATGCGCCGGGGTCGGAGCTTTCCTTTTCGTCGTCTTCCCCGGCAAAGGCGCAGTAACCGCCGAGCGGAAGCACCCGAAGCGAAAACTGTTCCCCCGTCTTTTTGGACTTGCGTTTGAAAATAGCCGGGCCCATGCCGATAGCAAATTCATTGATTTTAAAGCGGAGCAGTTTTCCCACGATATAGTGCCCGAATTCATGGATCGTGATCATCGCCAGCAATATAAAGACGGCGGCGACCACGTACCCGACCGTTTTGAATACGGAAACAACGTCCAACAGATTATACCACATTATGTACTCCTTTGCGCCGTCTGTAACGTGGCGTTATACGCTCCTTTTTACAATGACGGCTTCCGCCTTTCGCCTTGCCCAATCGTCCGCCGCAACCAAAGCGGCAAACGAATCCGCCCTTTGCGGCACCGCCGCAGAAAGCACCTCTTCTATAATTTCCGCAATTCCCGTAAAGCTTATGCGCTCCCGCAAAAAGGATTGCACGGCAACTTCCCCTGCGCCGTTTAAAATGCAGGGCATGGTTCCCCCTGCCTTGGCGCTCTGCAACGCCAAGGCAAAGCAAGGGAATTTCTCCTGATCCAGCGGGTAAAAATGCAGTGCGCCGATTTCCGCCAGGTTCAAAGGTCGGATCCCCACAGGGAAGCGTTCGGGGTACGTCAGAGCCAGCTGAATGGGCAGTTCCATGCTCGGGTAGCTCATCTGTGCCAGAACCGCCCCGTCTTCCAGTTCCACCAGGGAATGCACGATGCTTTCCGGATGCACCACGGTATCTATCTTTTCAGGCGGCGCATTATACAGCCACTGCGCCTCGATCACCTCGAATCCCTTATTGAGCAGCGTTGCGGAATCGATCGTAATCTTCGCCCCCATATTCCACGTCGGATGCTTTAAGGCGTCCCGCACGGTTACTTTGGCAAGCTCCGCCTTGGAAAGCGTGCGGAAGGGTCCGCCGCTCGCCGTCAGAATGAGCCGACGGTAGGGTGCGTCCCTTCGGAAGGCAAGGCACTGCCAGAGTGCGGAGTGTTCGCTGTCCACGGGAGCAAGGTGTACGCCCTGCTCTTTTACGGCGGAAAGCACGAGTTCCCCGCCGCAGACCAAGGACTCTTTATTGGCAAGCGCAATATCCTTTTTTGCCTGCACGGCGGTGAGAACGTACTCCAAGCCTGCAAACCCGGAGACCGCCACCACGACCGTATCGGCAAGGTCGTAACCTGCCACGGCGGCGCAAGCCGCTTTGCCCGAGGCAAATGCAACGCCCTGCGGAACGTGCGCCCGCACGCCTTCCGCCGCCCTTTCGTCATAGAGGGCGCAATATTCGGGGCGCAGCGCACGCACCTGCTCCAAAAACGTTTGCCCGTCTCCCCCGGCGCAGAGCGCAACCACACGGAAGCGTTCCGGGTATCTTTGCACGACGTTTACGGTCTGCCTGCCGATCGAGCCCGTACTGCCGATAATCGCTATATTTTTCATAGAATAGAATATTCCCCCTTCGGAAAAAAAATGACGGCAGACCGCATCGCCGGGGCGACAGGGAACGACCGTCTTATTTTTTATAGTCGAGTTAAACGCCACCCGAAATAGCCGCCATAAGGAGCAGTATCATGATAGCCGTAAACATCGTACCGTCAAAGCGGTCTAAAATGCCGCCGTGCCCGGGCAACAGATTGCCCATATCCTTGATGCCGACCTTGCGCTTGATTGCACTTTCCACGAGGTCTCCGAATTCACAGAGCAATGCGCCGAGGATGCCGATTGCCAGCACGACGACTATGTCCGGAACGCCCGTCAAATTGACCATTCCGACCGAGGAAACGGCGTTATATACGAAGTAGACGACGAGTGCGCCGACCAAGCCGCCCAGTATGCCGCCGATACCGCCGACCATCGACTTATTCGGGCTCACCTTGGGCGCCATCTTCATCGGGAACTTTTTATGCAAAAGCTTACCGAACAGGTATGCCGCCGCATCTGCAAACGGGCAGACTACAAACAGGAACAGTATGCCGATATTGGAATTGGACGTTACCCCGATATGGTTGATGAACGAGCAGACGACCATGAGCAGGTTGGGATAGACGAGCGCAAACAGGGCAATCCCCGTGCCCTCGACCGTAGCCGTTTCAAACTCTATGACGAGCAAGGCAAGCGCCATCGCCACGAACAGAACGAATAAGAGCAGGGAAAAAGAGAGAGCGTTCTTTCCGAGAATATCCGTCAAAAAGACGAGCGGCACTGCTACGAAGGAATATCCGTAAACGAGATATTTTTGCAGGGAAGTGCATTTTTCGCCGCCGATCGCGCGCAGAATTTCCCGCGTGCCGATGATACAACAAGCCGTAAACAACAAATCAAACGGCAACAACCCCCAACCTTCGGGCAGAAAAACTTTCAGAACGTATAACGCCGCAATGACCAAAACGTAACATACGCTGGTTATGGATCTTGTCTTCATAATAACCTCTTTTTCTCTTATGCTTATGCTTTACCGAACCGTCTTTCCCGTTTGGCGTAATCCGCAAAAGCGGCCAAAAGATCCGCGTCGGAAAAATCCGGAAACATTTTTTGGGAAAAGTACAATTCCGCATAGGCGCTTTGCCAAAGCAGAAAGTTGCTCAATCGCCTCTCTCCGCCCGTGCGGATGATCAGGTCGGGATCGGGCATATCCTTCGTATAGAGCAAGTCGGAAAACTCCGCTTCCGTCACAGCCTTACCGTTTATAACGGCGGCGTTCACCGCCTGCAATATCTCCGCTCTCGCACTGTACGCCACGGCAAAATTGACGCAACCGTTCGTATTCTCTTTGGTAGATTCGCAAATGCTTTCCATGATTTCCCGGATATCTGCGGGTAGCAAGCTCAGATTGCCGCTTACCCGAATGCGGACGCCTTCGTCGGTAATTTCCCGCACGTACTCGGCAAAATATTTACGGAACAGGGAGAACAGGGCGGAAAGCTCCTCTTCCGAACGGGAAAGGTTTTCTACGGAAAGCGTATAGAGCGTAATATACCGTACCCCTTGCGAAAAGGCGTACCGCAACAGGCCGATCATCCGTTCCATGCCGCATTTGTGCCCGTAGGAACGGGGCATCAGCCGCGCCTTTGCCCATCTTCCGTTCCCGTCCATAATGATGCCCAGATGCACAGGAACCATTAAACCGTCAGGATCTCCTTTTCCTTTGCGGCAATCACCTTTTCGAGGTCTGCCATGGCTTTGACTACCGTTTCTTCCACTTCCTTTTCGCAAAGTGCGTGTTCGTCTTCGGAAATTTCCTTATTGGTCTTCATCTTCTTATAACCGTCCAAAGCTTCTCTTCTGCAATTGCGGATCGCCACCTTGGATTCTTCGCCCATTCTTCTTACCTGCTTATCGAGTTCTCTTCTTCTTTCATCGGTAAGCGGGGGGAATACGAGTCGAATGACTTTGCCGTCGTTCGTGGGGTTTACGCCCAAGTTTGCAAGCTTGATTGCCTTTTCTGCGGCTCTGAGCAGGGACTTATCCCAAAGGCTGACTACGAGGCAGTTGCCTTCCATCACGCTGAAGTTGCCCAATTCTCTCAGCTGGGACATACCGCCGTAAGCTTCGCACTGGATTTTATCCAAAATATGCGGATTGACTTTTCCTGCACGGATGGTGGCGTAATCTTCCTGCAATACCGCAATCGTTTTAGCGAGTTTTTCCTCCAATTCGAGGATAATCATCTCCGCTTCTTCATTTTCAATCATTTTCGTTCCTCCTTGCCCGTAAAGTATGTACGGGAGCTATATATTATTTTTTATTATTCGTTGACGATGAGCGTTCCGATCTTTTCACCGCAAACCGCGCGCATCAACGCATTTTCTTCGGAAAGCGCAAAAGCAAGCACGGGAATATCGTTCTCTCTGCACATAGAAGCCGCCGTGCTGTCGATTGCCTGTAAACGATGCTCTAAAATCTCGCTGAACGTGAGCTTATCGTACTTTTTGGCATCGGGATTCTTCTTCGGGTCGGAATCGTAAATACCGTCCACGTTCTTTGCCAAAAGCAGCATATCCGCGCGGATTTCGCAGGCGCGCTGTGCGGCAGCCGTGTCCGTGGTGCAGTAGGGGTTCCCCGTACCGCAAGCCATAATCACGATGCGCCCCTTTTCAAAATGGCGGAGCGCCTTTCTTAAAATATAAGGTTCCGCTACGGAAATCATATTCAAAGCCGTCTGTACGCGAACGGGAATCCCTCTCTTTTCAATCGCGTCCATCATCGCCAAAGAGTTCATAACGGTGGCAAGCATCCCCATCTGGTCCGCGGTAGCTCTTTCCATGCCCGTACCCTGTCTGCCTCGCCAGAAGTTCCCGGCGCCGATGACCAATCCGATTTCCACGCCCATTTCGTGAATCGCCACGATCTGATCTACGACCCCCTGAATCACGTCGTTATTCAAGCCGAAGTGCTGTTCTCCCGCCAACGCCTCGCCGGAAAGTTTGAGTACCACTCGCTTGTATTTAGGTTCCATATACTCCTCCGAAAATTCAGTTTTCTTCTATTATACCATAAAAAAAGGAAAACAGCTATAAAATAGGCGCAACTTCTGCAATTTTTTTGAAAAATATGATAAATTTTTATTTCAATATTTTCATTTTATTCTTTCTTTCAAGGCTCTCTTGTCGGAAAGCTCCTTCCCTCGGCGCAAATTGCAAGGAACAGAACGCAAAAAATTCATCGACCTTCCTCCCGCCCAACGTGCCCCTTTATTATCAAACGGCTCGCCTGCAACGAACCGTCCCCACACACAAAAAACACCGCCGAAGACAAGCGTTATGCTTACCTTCGACGGTGATTTTACACTATCCGTTGCGTTCAAGGGCGGTAAAGACGCGCCCGAGCCCGTACAAACGGAATATCCGATTTAGTTTTCAGATCAGAATGCGGAGTTGAAGTAGATGGCGTAACCGTCGTTCGAGATGGCGGAAATCGTAAGACCGCCGTGTGCCGCACCGTCGGAACCCTTCTTTTCAATCCATGCAGGGAATACGCAACCGTACCATTCCAATTCGCCGCAGGCAAGGTAGATGTAGTGGTCGCCGTACATCTTCCACGTGCCGTTGGGATATTCCTTGCTGCTCCACGTACCGTTGGACTTGAACTGAACGCCGGTGGTGCAGTATACGGGATCGGTAGAGGAGGAAATTTCTACCATATCGAACTTACCCTTGGAACCGGGAACGTTCGTCAATTCCTTGGCGGTAACCGTTCTGACGGATTCGCCGGCATAGCGGTTCGGGGAAATAACGAGGTCGCCGTTCGAGTTGAAATCGTACATGGAAAGGAAGAGAGAGTGGTTGTTCGTGTTGAACTTGACTCTGTTATGGTATGCAATGATGCTCGTACCGCTGGACAGGGTGAGCATATCGTTGTGACCGGGGCAGTAGTAGTCGTATGCGATGGTCTGGTCCCTTTCGGAAGACTTCCACGAGAAGGAGCCGCTGACCTTATTGCCTCTTGCGCCGATTGCGCTGTAATCGGCTGTGGGTTTTTCCGACTTCCAGCTACGCATATTGTACGTGGTGGAAAGGGAATCTTTGGAACCCATCAGATAGTAATAATCCTTGGTCGTCCATTTGGAAGCGTCTTCTTTTTCCTTTGCTATATCGCCGGTATATACGGAAACGTCCTTATGATAATTGATGACGGAACCTTCGGTACCCGAAACCGATTTATACAGAACGCCTGCATAAGAAGGATTTCCGTTGGGAAGAAGCGTAACGGAACCCGTTTCGTCGGTGGTGGTGCAGATCTCATCGAAACCTGCGCCGTCCATACGGAGACCGGTTTCGGGATTCAGTTCGATCATGGAGAAGCCTTTGGAGAAGGAGCCGTAGGAGAGCCAGAGCTTGCCTTCCGCATCGGTGAATACGCTTGCGTCGATTGCGTTACTGTTGGATGCGCCGGATGCGACGATCGTATCTACGTAGGTGTAAGGTCCTTCGGGTTTATCGGCGTGGCACATGAAGATGATGGAACGGGGAGAGCCGAAGCAGGTCGTCCAGCTTCCGTAAAGGTCAAAGCCGCCGTTTTTGGAAGGATAAACTTCGGGAGCCCAAAGGGTAGCGCAGTCGAATCTGTTGTTGTTCGAGATCCATCTGTACACTTCGTGCAGAGGCCCGTCTTCCTTTGCGTTATTCGCCTTGACTTCTGCTAAATTTCTGCCGAAGCCGGGGATAGCTACGCCGACGTACTTCCAATCGACGAGGTCGGTGGATTTACGGATCTGATAGCCGAAATCGCCGTAGTTATCCGTGCCGTATACGTAGAACGTACCGTTATCTTCGATGATGACGGGGTCGTGCACGCATTCGAGGTTCCAGCTGCTGGGGGAACCGGAATTCCACGTCATGACGGCTCTTGCGGAAAATCCCGGATTTTCCGGATAGGTATAGTTTTCACCGCAAGCCGCAAAACCCAAAACCGTGGTAAGCAAGAGCATGACGCTCATTACGAGACTTAAAATTTTTCTTTTCATGTTTTTATTCCTTTTTTAAAATACGGAACGATAAGGATTCTTATCGTTCCGTAATCTTTACTGTGTATTCGGAAAGCTCCGAAATGAATTATTCCTTGGAACCCGTGAGCATCAAGGAACCGATGATGAGGTTCTGGCAGGATGCGAACAAGATCAGGATAGGAAGAATGGAGATAACGGAAGCAGCGATGGTAACCGCAGGGTTCTTTGCACCGCCGGAGTAGTTATCGGAAATCTTCTTGATCAATACGGGCAGGTTGTAGAGCTTGGTGTTATCTACGAACATATAGCAACCAAGGTAGTTGTTCCAGCAACCCATGAAGGAAAGGATACCCTGCGCCATGATAGCGGGAAGAGCCAGAGGCAGAACGAATCCCCAGAAAATTCTCCAGTAACCGGCGCCGTCGATCTTAGCGGCTTCGATGATGGAAGTAGGCAGACCGAACAGGAACTGACGAATGAAGAATGCCGTCATGATGGAACCGAACATACCGGGAATGATCATGGAGAGACCGTTTTCCGTCCAACCCCAGGAGTAGTAGATACAATACTGTACAACCATGATGGAGGGACCCGGAATCATGATAGCGGCAAGCAGATAGAAGAATACGATGTTTCTGCCGTACCATTCGATCTTTGCGAAAGCGAATGCGGCGGAAGCGGACGTAATGACGCCTACGACAACGGGAACGATAGAGTAAATCAACGTCCAGCCGATGGTTGCCCATACGTTGGTATTGATGGTTAATGTTGCGGAATCGAAGAAGTCGATGTAGTTCTGGAAGATTGCCTGATCCAGCGTCCACGTGGGTGCACCCGGCCAGAATACCGTATCTGCCAGACCGATGGAGCTACCTGCAAAGGAAGCGCAGATCATCCACCAGAAAGGATACAACATGGTGAAGCCACCGAGGATGAGCACGATGTATACGAGGACGTCAAAGAAAATCTTCTTTCTCTTTTTGGACCCGGGATAGTATTTGCTGGAGAAGCCGAACAGGTTGATGAACGCACCCCAAGCTTTTCCAATAGGATTTACCTTCGGAGCGACAGCTTCCGCAACTTCCGTAGCTTCAGCCGCTACTTCTTCTACAGGGGCTTCGAGTTCTTCGTTTAAGTTTTCATTTAAATTTTCAGACATATCATTTACCCCCTATTCTTATTTATCCATCTTGGAGTCGATCAGGAACTGGAACAACGTCAGAACGAAGATGATGAGTGCGAGGATGATACCAAGCGCGCACGCGTATGCACAGTTCGGGCTGGGATTGTTACCCATGGGACCAAGATAGAAGATTTTACCAACGTAAGGCGTAACTTCAAAGTTGACGCCGCCGTTCGTGGAGAACAACAAGTCAGGCTCGGTATAAATCTGCATACCGCCGATGACAGCCGTTACCATGTTATAGAAGATCGTCGGCCACAACTGCGGGATTTCTATCTTCCAGAACGTGATCCAAGCGTTTGCACCGTCGATGGAAGCAGCTTCTTTATGGGAAGCGTTTACACCGGAGAGACCTGCAACGTACAGGATGATGGTACCACCAAGACCTTTCCATACGGACATGATGATGATAACCCACTTGTAAATGATAGCACCGGAAGACCAAGGTCTCGTGTTCTGCGCACCGTTCAACCAGTTGATATAACGGGTAGAGTCGTCACCGAAGAGCAGACGGTTGATAACGCCGCTGCCGCCCGTAGCGAAGAGTCTCTGGAAGGTATATGTAATAGCAACGGTAGAAGCTACGCAAGGGATATAGTAGATGACGCGGAAGATGTTCGCGCCCTTGATATCACGGGACATACATACGGCGAAGAATACGGAAAGTATCATACCGATGGGAATACCGATCAGGTAGAATACCGTATTGAACAGCGTATACCAGAAGTCGTTGCTCTGGGTCGTAGATTCAAAGATATAGCGATACCAGATCAAAGAGGTATCGGTAATGAATTCACCGCTTTCAACGCGGACAATAGCAGCAGAACCCCATTCGATATTACCGAGGAAGTTCCAAAGGGGAGTTGCTTCCTGGTAGTTCGAGAAGGACAAAAGGATTGCAATGACAAAAGCGATATAGACGAAAAGAGTAGTACCAACAATGAGCGGAGTACAGAAGAGCCAACCCCAAAGGTTATCCTGCAACTTCTGCTGATTTATCGGCTTCTTTCTCTTTTTAGCGGGAGCAACGGCGGCACCGTCCCCCATAACGGCTTCTACTTCCGGCATTTCCGCCAAAGCTTCAGCCTCTTCAAGATTAGTATTTTTGTTTTCCATCAATTTTCTCCTGATTGAATTTAAAAGAGCCTTATCATTAAGATAATTACAGCTCGCTACCGGCCACCGAGGGAACAGTAGCGAGCTGAATTGGTCAATTCAGATTATACAATCCGATTACTTAAGCTGAGCTTCCAGCTTCGCAATACTCATATCCAGAGCGATCTGAACGTCCTGAGCAAAGAAGTTGCAGTAGTCGTAAGGAGTTACGTACAAAGGATTTTCATCAGCCGTATTGATAACGTAGTTCGTTTCCTTAGCCTGGAGATACTTATTGAAGGAACCGGAGGACTGCTGGCAGTATGCAAGCAGGAAGGTTGCCTTATATCTTGCGAATTCAGCCAACCAAGAATCGTCATAAGTGTACATAGCGCAGTCTCTTGCACCGTTTACTTCGCACATTCTGAGGTTGAGGTTTCTGGATTCATAGTCGAAGGAGATCATGTAGAGCGCCTTCATTGCGTTTGCAACGGTCTTCAGCTTGGAAACGTTGGTGTTCTGGTAAGCAGCATCATACTTCAAAGTAGGATAGTTAGCAGCCATGAATTCGCCAAGCTTGCCGCTCTGTGCTGCAGCAACAGCCTTAGCAGCCGCATAGTATTCGTTCCAATCTGCATCATCGGGAGTTACCATGTTCTTGAACGCACCGACTTTGTTGCCTTCAGCGTCCTTATACTTTAAGAAGTCTTCGCACTGAGAAGCGTAGTTGGGAAGCTGAGAACCTGCATAGGTCAGTTCGAGCTGCGTTTCTTCAACGACGGTCAGGGAAGCGCAAAGGTCTGCGCAAGCCTTGATCTTCCATTCAAGGTCGGTACCTTCTGCCTTCAGAACGGTACCGGAAACACCGTAACCTACGGAGTCGAGACGGCCTGCCCACTGATCCTGTCTTTCCAGGAGCTTTGCCTGAATTTCTTCAGTCGTGAAGGAAGCAGCCTTCGTGCCGTATTCCTGCATTTCATACTTAGCGTTCTTGATATTGGAGTAGAGAGCATAACTTTCTGCTACGGGCTCAGGCATAAGCTGATAGTCCAGGTTGCTCTTATCAGCGCAGTTCAAGGAAGGCATATCCCAGGTACCGCAGCCGTAGAATACGCAGTAACCTGCGTTGAACGCGTCCCAACCGCCGAGGTTGTTACCGTCGCCGCAGAAGTAGGAGTTGCCGTTCCAGTCGGAACCGTAAGCAAGGAATGCAGCGTAGGTTTCGATGAATCTGTCGCTGTTTACACCGGTCTGCGTGCCGTCTTCGTTGTCAGACTTCAAAGCGTTGGTGTAGTCGGGGTTGATATAGTTGGTGTTGTTACCTGCAAGCCAAGGAAGGAGGTACAAAGCGCCTTCGTACTGGTCGTTGCCGTATACGTTGTGGGTGCTGCCATCGGAAGAGGTGAAGCCGCCTTCAACGGTGTTCAGATAATAGGTTACAGCCCAGGTCAAAGCAGAATATTCAGCGTAGGTGAATACGGTGTAACCGATGGAAGCATCGTATCTGGTACCCTGCGTCTGCTTGTCTGCGGGGATTTCGAAGGTTTCTCCGGGATAGCCGGGGATGGTTACGGTATAGCCGCCGAAGTGATCGGATGCAGCTGCAACGGGGTCGCCCTTTTCCAAAGCTTCCGCAAAGCTCTTGTATACGTAGAAGTTGTAAGGCTTGTACGTGGTGGGAACGCCTACGTTGATGATGCCTGCGTCTTCACCGTTTACGGTGATAACGCCCTTATCTGCCGCACGAGTCGTGGTAGCGAGCGTGCTTGCATACTTAGCCTTGTATTCTTCCGTGAAGTAACGAGCGTTGTAGCCGAGACCGAAGGAGGAATAGTCCTTAGGAAGCGCGTAAATGCCTGCTTCATGTCCGTTTTCGTTCACGAATTTACCGTTTGCATAGGTTACGGGCAAACCGATTTCCTTGTGTTCAGCATTGTATGCGTAGAAACCGAGAGCTGCGCCCCAGATATCTGCAATGTTGAAGTTTGCGAAATCGACGTATTCTGCCAGGTTCAGAACGGTACCCTTTGCAGCGTAACCTCTTACGTACTTAGGAGATACGTAGAAGATATCGGGAGGGTTACCTGCGGCGATCTTCTTACGAACGGTCGTGAAGTACGTATCGGTATTGGAGTCGAAGGAAATATTCGTCTTTACGGTAAATCCTTCAGCCTGTTCGCCGCTGGCAATCAATTTCTTTGCGTAGTTTGCTGCCCAGTTTTCGATCAAGGTTCTGTTGGTATCCTTGTCATCGTCGCCTGCGAAGACGTATACGCTGATTTCTTCACTGACCTTGGGTCCACAAGCAGCGAAGCTCAGGCATGCGGTGCATACGAGTGCAACTGTAACAGCAATGAGAGCGATTCTTTTGAGAAGCTTTTTCATTACTTTACCTCTTAAAACATATAATGGATTTTTGCGCTACTCCTCCCCGATCCCCCAAAAGACTTGTCCTTTCGCTTCCCGTACGCCTTATATTCCCATACCGTCCGCCAAAAAGCCAATTCTCCTTTTCTCACAGGTAGTTGTAACGTAATTATAATATCACATCTTTTGTTTCTTGTCAACATACAAAGCGCATTATTTTGTGAGAATTTTCTCTTTTTTTATATTTTTTTTCGGCAAATTTTACACATCCTTCCCTTTTT
The DNA here is from genome assembly GCA_945833955.1 of uncultured Clostridia bacterium. Classification (GTDB taxonomy): domain Bacteria; phylum Bacillota; class Clostridia; order Christensenellales; family Borkfalkiaceae; genus CAMAGA01. Next base: position 3,284 of record CAMAGA010000005.1, on the reverse strand, counting down.
TGCGATATATTTGTAAATTTTTTTCGCAATTTTTCAGATAAAACGGAACAAACAAAAAAAACGGGATTTGCATATGCCACGGCTTGACAAAGCGCTTTTATTTTGTTATTCTAAAAGAAATGACGGGCAAAGCTCGCATCGGTTTTTCTATCCTTATATATATATATAGAAAAGCAAATCGGTGCGACGGAGCCGAAAAGAAGGTTTTTTATGTTTTACAGAACTCATAACTGCAACGAACTTCGGGATACCGACTGCGGCAAATCCGTAAAGCTTTCCGGCTGGCTGGACAGCAAGCGGGATAAAGGATCCATTCTCTTTGCTATTCTTCGCGATTTTTACGGCACTACGCAGGTCGTTACCGAAGACCCCGCACTCATCGAACAATTCCGCGCCATTCCTACCGAATCCACCGTGTGCGTACAGGGAACGGTCGTTCTGCGTTCTTCCCCCAACACAAAGCTCCCCACGGGCCTCATCGAAATCCGCCCCGACAGCGTGGAAGTTTTAGGCAAGCGCAGCGTTGCCGCCCTTCCCTTTGAAACGAACCGTTCCACCGAAGCCGGGGAGGACGCCAGACTCAAATACCGCTTCCTCGACCTTCGAAATCCCGCCGTGCGGGACAAGATCGTACTCCGCTCCAAAATCATCGCCGACCTTCGGCAGGCAATGATCGAAAAGGGATTCTTAGAATTGCAGACCCCCATTCTGACCAGTTCTTCCCCGGAAGGCGCAAGAGACTATATCGTACCCAGCCGTGTGCATCCGGGCAAATTTTACGCTCTGCCGCAGGCTCCGCAGCAGTATAAACAGCTTCTGATGTGTTCCGGGTTCGACAGATATTTCCAGGTTGCGCCGTGCTTCCGCGACGAAGACGCCCGTGCGGACCGTTCCCCCGGCGAGTTTTATCAGTTGGATATCGAAATGGCGTACGCCACGCAGGAGGACGTGTTTGCTGTCCTCGAGGACGTTCTGCCCCCCGTATTCGCCAAATATTCCGGTTGGGAAGCGGATAAGCCCCCCTTCCGCCGCATTCCTTACCTGACTGCGCTCGAAGATTACGGCTCGGATAAACCCGACCTTCGCAATCCGCTCCTCATCCGGGACGTTACGGATATTTTAGAAGATTGCGGCTTTGCGGCATTTGCCGGCAAGCGCATCAAGGCGATCGCCGTTCCCAACTGCACGCAGGGCAGAAAGTTCATAGACAAACTGACCGAAGAATTCAAAGTCAAGGCGGAAGCCGAAAATATGTACTGGTTCAAACAGGACGCAACGGGCGCACTGACGGGCGGTATTTCCAAGTTCCTCGGGGAAAAGCAAGCCGCTTTGACCGAACGGCTCGGCTTAGAAAAGGACACGTTCGTCGCCCTGGTTGCCAACGCCAGACTTTCTTTGGCGCAGAAGCAGGCGGGCGTACTGCGCAATATGCTGGGCAACTCGCTGGGTCTTACGGAAAAGAACGTATACCGCTTCTGCTGGATCGTAGACTTCCCCATGTATGAAATCGGCGAGGAATCCGGCAAGCTCGAATTCTGCCACAACCCGTTCTCCATGCCGCAGGGCGGTATGGAAGCGTTGGAAACGAAGGACCCGCTCGAAATCCTTGCCTACCAGTACGACATCGTATGCAACGGCATCGAGCTTTCCTCCGGCGCAGTCCGTAACCACAGCCCGGAAATCATGCTCAAAGCGTTCGATATCATCGGCACGCCGGAAAGCGTGGTCGAATCCAAGTTCCCCGCGCTCTACAACGCCTTCAAATACGGTGCGCCTCCCCATGCAGGCGTTGCGCCCGGCATCGACCGCATGATCATGCTCATCTGCGATACGGTCAACATCCGGGAAGTCATCGCTTTCCCCATGAACAAAAATGCGCAGGATCTGATGATGAACGCGCCTTCCGCCGTAGAACAGAAACAGCTCGACGACGTGCATATCCGCATCGTCGAAGAGGAAAAGAAGTAAGCATTCTTTCCGTTCTTTTTTACTTTTACACAAACCCCCCGTTGCTATCACTCGATAGCAACGGGGGTTATTTACAACGGGGGTTGTTTACAACGGGGTTTGTTTACAACGACCGCCTTGCAAGCGTTTTTATTTGTTCTTCTTTCTGAGTTCCGCGATTTTGAGGGCGGCTTCCTTATCGATTACTTCTATGCCGTTGGCTTCTGCAATCTGTACGATCTGCAAAAGGGCGGCTTTCAGGAACGGTCTGGGAATTTTTACGTACATTTCGCAGGCTTCCTTGGTAAAGCGCACCTTGGTATCCAATCTTTCCGCACAGTACAGCACGCTCTCTACCGAACCGGCGTTGCTTGCCGCGATCGGCTCGGCAATGGGGCGGAACCCCTTGAATTTTTTATACCAGAAGTTCTTGCTGTCGTGATAACCGTAATCGACGGGAACGTTCGGGAAGGAATTGCTCTTTAATCCGTCCTTCAAAGCGTCGGCATATTTTTCTTCCATCAGAATGCGGTCTATCTTCAGAATAAAATGACAGCCGAATCTGGAAGTGATGCCGTTAAAGTTGTTGTAGGGCGGTTCCACGCCTTCCAGCTCTCCGATATGCGCCTTGGATTGATAGCCGTCTTCGAGCGTTTCGTCCCACGTGCATTCGATTACCTGATAAGCGTCCTTTAAGATGAGCGGTCTTTCGCCCTCCGCCTCGCCTTTTACCAGTTCCAGATTGCAATCCTTCATCTTTTCGGCAGGCGTCTTTCCGGGGAAGCCCAGACGGACCAATTCTTTAAAGTACTTTCTGTCGTCCTTGATAAAGTTTAAGGCGCACTTGCCGTGTTTCAGGATATTCTGCGCCGTATTGGAAGAATTGCGGGTTTCCAAAATCATGGCGTAATAATCTTTCCCTGCAACGTAGTAGGGGAACACGAGGGAATAACTGCCTATCGTGGTGGTGCCGTCGTCGCAGAGCGTGGTTACCGCCACCGTCGGCATCGGGAAGAATAAATTGTTCTGATAAAAGTTATCCACAACTTTCAGACTTCTGAATTTTGCCATATCTTTCTCCTTATACTGGAATTATAATTAAGGTTATGCAGCGCAAGTATTGCGTACGAATTTATTTTATCAGAAAAGGATAATTTTGTCAAGACTGAATTTGCCGAGCGTGATTTTATCCATACCGCTTTTTGCAAGAAACCGCCTCGCGCGCAAAAAAGAAAAACCTCCGAAAGCGTTTTCTTTCGGAGATTTTTGGCGATGATGAACAAAAAGGAGCGTCTTTTTAAACCGAAAAGGGGGCAGGCGTCCACGGGGATTTGAAC
>CAMAGA010000004.1 GCA_945833955.1 uncultured Clostridia bacterium | reverse complement strand
CAAAACTTAAAGCTCGTCTTAATGAAATCAATGACGGCTCTTTTGAAATAGAAGATTTAATTACTCCGGAATACGAAAATTTATGAGTTTTTAAAAAACATAAAAAGAAATGAACGATATATATCCTATTAAAGAAGTAAAAGAATCGTGGAGTAACGACGGTGAATTCACTGTTGCAGTGAATAGGGTTGTTAATATAATTTTATAATAGAAAACACCTTCCTTTTGTGCGCAACAAGAGAAAAGGCATGGCTTACGCCATGCCTTTTTTAGAAAATCCGCCCGGCAATTCGCTTTGGAATATGCGCCGATCGGGGCGAATCTTCCGCTTATTCGGACGGTTGTTCGGTTGCGCCTTCACATCGGCAATCTTCGCAATCCTTCTTTTGTTCTTGCTTTTGCGCATTGCAGGACTGCATATTGCCGACTTTGCTTTCCAAAAAGCTTTCGGCTGCCTTTACGGCTTCATCTTTGCTTTTATTCACGAGCTGCCGCAACTTACAATTCCCTGCAACGAGCAGAGCGCCTGCCGCCGCACCGACGGCAAGACCGATCATAAATTTCTCCATAATACCCTCCTACCCATAGTTTACGCAATGCGTAAGGGGATTCATACACTTTCCGCTCCGCCAATATCTGCCACTTATCCTGCGTTCCGCCTTATCCTGCGTTATCCTGCTTTTCCTTGCGCCCGGCAATACGCAAAAGTTCCCGTAGCGCCTTGTTTTCTTCCCGCAGGCAATCCGCCTCCTTTCTGAGTTTGCTGTTCTCCGCACGAAGCCCCAGAGCGACCCGCTCGTACAGGCCGTCTATTTCGTTTTCGATGCGGCGTTGGAGTATATCCCCCGCATTTTGCTTTTCGCTCAAACCGAGTAAGATGCGGCGGATGCGGTCGGGCTCCTTTTTGGCAACGTTGCGGTATTTGTTCTGCAAGCGAAGCATGAGCTTTTCATCTCCCCCGGCGATGGATAAAATCGCCTTGCGCACGGAAAGCCCTTCCTGCTTCCTTGCAATGATCTGTTCGAGTATCTCCTCCGTTTCCGATTCGGTAAAGGAGCGCACGCTCTCCGCCTTCAAACCCGTACCGCTCAGAATTTCCCGCGCGTTTTCATCCTTGCTCTTTAAAAGCGCGTAGTAATAATTGCGCACGCTGCCCTTGGCTCTGCCGTGCGTTTTGCCGTAGCTTTCAAAAAGGGAGGTCAACGTTTTGCCTTCCGATTTGCCGTGCGTGATGTATGCGACGAGCTCCTTCGCTTCTTCCTTGGTATAGCCTTTGATTTTTTCCATAGAATATTCCTCCTTTCGTTGGATTATCGTCATAAATTACAGGATATATACATAAAAATAAACGAAATGAGAATTTATTTTTTCAGCAGTACGCCGTGCGTATTCCGATTTGCAAGCGTTTACACGGCCAAAACGGGGATCTTTCCCGTGTATGCGGAAGCGGAAGCGGACGATAGCCTTTGCCTGACGGCGGAGTTCTTTCCGCAATCCCCCGACCTTTCCGCACAAGTCTGCGTCATCCATCCGTCTTTCTTTGTAAGTCCGCCGTACTGGGCGGAAGTGTACAGGGGCGACGGCTTTTACGCCGTGTATGCAAAGCGCTTCCCCTCCGCAAAAAAACGGCGCAAACGCATTGTACGCGCCGAAGAAAACGGCGTTACGGCGGAAATAGACGAAAGCGGAACGGTAACCGTATCGCAGAAAGCTTCCTTTACCACGGATACGCTGCCCGTTGCCATAGAGGACGCCGAAATCCGCTTTTTGCGGAATTTAATCTTTATTCAAGGCGGCGGTTTGCTTGCCGTATATGCGCCAAACGGCAAACGGCTCTTTTTTGCGCAGGCGGACGAATTTGATTTTACCGATAAGCTCCGCACGAAAACCGTACTTGCCAACCATATTCAGACGGCGCTTTGCCAGACGTATACCCTGACCGAGGAGGGATTTTCCCGCACGGAGTGCAAGGCGGAAGCAAAGCTTATCACCGACGGGCGGTTGCTCCTGTTTGCGCTGGCGGAAGCATGGCTGACCGCCTGCGATTACACCCCTTATTTAAGCGATTCGCTCCTGCCCAAGGCGGAAATGCTTTCCGCCTACTTAGGCAACGCCGTAAAGGTTGCGCCTTGCCTGCAAGCGGAAAGGGAGAACGAACAGTCCGTTGCGCTCTGCTATAGGGAAGCGGAAAACGTTTACGCCGTGCGCATCCTGCACGCACAGATACGGGACGGAAAAATAGAAAACTTATCCCTGGATTGATCAGAAGAAGAAGGAATACGGCACGATGGCGTACCATTCCGGGCGAACGAGGTGCAAAAAGGTAAAATACGTGAACGCACCCGCATAGGCAAACAGCTCTATCCAAGGCGCAAGCACGGGCACTTTTTGATAGGCACGGTTGAGGGCATACTCTGCCGAAAGGTATATAAAGGGCAAAAAGTAATAAACGAGCCTTAAAAACATGGTATACCGAACGCCCGCAAACGAGAGCGCAACGCCGCAGGCGGCGCAGAGCAACACGTACTCCTTAGAAAGCGCCTCTTCCGCCGCATCCATTCGGAAGAGCGGATTTTTGCCGAGCGGTCTCAGTCTGCGTTCCGAAAAGGTCAACGCAAGCACTACGAAGCTTGCGTACACGGCAAAGGTAATACCCGCCCCGATATGCCAGAACGCTTCCTGCCCGACGTAGCCGCCGTAAGCGGGGAAGATTTTTGCGACCAGCCGGAAGACGATATTTCCGCCGAAAGCGAGCGCAATGCCGGAAACAGCGAGCGCAAGCAGCGTGAAAACGTTGCATTTTACAAAGCGGAAACCAAGGAACAAAATGCCGAGGAGCGCACTCTTATGCAGCGTAAAAGCGATCAGCACCGTGCCCAGAAAGCCGAGGCGTTTTTTTCGTTTTAAAAAGATTTCCACGCCGAAAAGCAGAACGGCAATCGCCATCGCCTGCCGCATGACGTTGAGAAAGGTGGCAAACCCGTCCAGCGTGAGAAAGAAGAACAGACTTTTCCCCACGTCCGTGGAATTTCTGTGGATAAACATACAGAAAATCGGGTAAATCAGCAAGGAAGAGGCAAAAGTCAGAATTTGGGGATTCGGGGAAATTGCCGTCAATACCTTGCAAAACGCCATAAAACCCGGCTCGTAACCCGTTTGAAAGAGCGTTCCCCAGCCGTTTTTTTGTGCATAACCGAAGCAGTTTTCGACAAACTGCGCCGTGTCGCACCCGACCGTCTTTGCCCGAAGCCCTGCCGTAAACACGAGCAGAAAAGCGGAAACCACGGTAAAGAGGAGCTTGCCGTGCCTGTCCGTTTGCGTATGCAAGAGCTTTCCGCCCAAAAAAGCCCATACGATGAGCGCAAAATAGATCAGCATTCGTACACCTTTACAAAAGACGGCGCAAGCTTTTGCCACAAAAACCCGTTTTCCACCGTGCTTTTTGCCGCTTGCCTCATCGCAAGCAGTTTTTTTTCGTCCGCAAACGTTGCGGCTATGCGCTCCGCCCACGCTTCGGGCGTAAAGGGGGGCAGAAATCCGTTTTCCCCGTCCCGAACGAGCATAGCCGAGCCGCCTGCATACGTCGTAATCGGCACGACGCCGCAATACATACTCTCTAAAAGCACCATGCCGAAAATTTCGTAACTTGTGGGCAACAGAAAGAAGTCGCTCTCCGCATACAGGGAGGAAAGCTCCGCCTGCGTTACCTTGCCCCGACGAATCACCCGATCCCCCAAACCGAGTTTGCGGATGAGTTCAGCACACGCCTCTTCGTAGTCGGGTTTGCCTGCGCCGCAAAGCGTGAGCGTAAAATCCGGATAATGCGCTTTGAGCACGGCCGCCGTTTGCAGAATAAACGGGATATTCCGCCTTTTTTGCAAACTGCCCACGTACAGCAGATGCGGCGAGGAATTGCTTTTGCGGGCAGGCAGGGATAAAAAGGGCGTTTCGTCCAGCCCCACCCCCAAGGGAAAGACTCGCTCTATTTTCCGTTGCCGCAAAAAACTTGCCGCAAGCGGACTTTTGGCAATGAACTTCGTATTCCGACGGATATATCGGGGCACGTACAACTTATCCGCTATGGCGGCGAGGGGGCGGTATCTGCCGTCCGCTTTTGTAGAATACGGCCCGTGATAAAGTACCATCTTTTGCGGATACCGCCCGACCAGACGGAAGGATTCCGCCTGACTGTATTCGTTCGCCTGAATGATATCCGCCTGCCGCATCAGATCGTCCTCGTCAAACAAGGCGCATCCTAAAAGAGCAAAAGCCCGACGTCGATAGACGCGCACGTTCCCTATCTTTTCTTCCGAAGCTCTGCCCTTCGTCCAAAACAGCACCGAGCACTCGTGCCCGAGCGAGGAAAGCGCCTTTGCCAAGCCGATTTCCTGCACGTTGTAACTTTCCGACCGCAGTTCGTTTGCAGTACTCCTTACCAACAGAATTTTCATACTATGTACGGGCACCCGCCCTTTTCCCCTTTGCGACCTTGGCTGCGACTTGCGCCCGTTTTCTCCTTTGCGACCTTCGCTGCCACTTGCGCCCGTTTTTTGCCCGTTTGTAAGCAAGGCGGCGTTACCGCATGGAAAGGTAAAAATCCGCCAGTTTTTCCGCTTCCGCAAAGATATCGAACCCTGCCTGCCGCATGGCGGAACGGGTATCCGCCCGCTTGATCTTGCGCATTTTGGCAAGCGCCGCCGCCCATTCTTCCGCAGGACGGCGCAGGGAAAGGAATTTCGTAGTGGAAAGTACGCCCAATTCCTCCGTTACCGTATCGGAAACGAGGAGCGGCAGACCTGCGCTTTGCGCTTCCACCCCCACGACGGGCAAGCCCTCGTAGAGCGAAGGCAGGCAAAAGGCGTCCATGGCGGCATAGAGCGGAGCCGTATCCTTGCGCAGACCCAAAAACCGAACCCGTTCCGATACGCCCAAGGACTGCGCCTTTGCCCTTACGTGCGGCTCCGTTTCCCCCGTGCCTGCCAAAAGGAGCAGGGCGTTGGGTTCGACGCGCAAAAAGGCGGCAAACACCTCGATTAAAAACAGCTGATTTTTTTGTGCGCACATTCGCCCGATATGCCCCACCACGAACGCATTGCCCACGCCCAAGGCGAGCCTTGCCATACTGCGCCGCTCCCGGTGAAAGGCAAAACGGGCGGTATCCACCGCATTGGGAATCACCGTAAAGGGGCGTTTGCCAAAGAGGTACTCCCCGGAAAGCGTTGAGCAAGCCGCCCTGTGCGTGGCGCGGCGGTTGCCTGCCGCAAGCAAGGGCAGGTTGCGCAGTTTATGCCACGCCTTATCCGCTGCCGCCGCCTGATGGCTGTGCAGTATCCTGCGGCTCACCCCGAAGCGGATTGCCGCCGCAAACACGAAGGGCGAAAAGTTTGCGCCGTGGCAATGCACCGTTCTGTATTCGGGATGGCGGAAAAACAGCTCCTCCGTCTTCTTCTGATTGGAAAAGACGTTCTTTGCCGTATAGGGCGGCAAAAAGTACACTCTGCCGCCGTTTGCCCGAATTTCGTCCGCAAAATCCGCTTTGGCAGGGTCGGCATCATGGGAAAGGAAATCAAAAGCGACCTTCTTCCTGTCGATTGCCCGAAAGTAATTCATTAAATAATTTTCCACGCCGCCGCAAGCCGAAAGCGACGGCGTAACCTGTAAAACTCTCATCATCGTATGTAAAAAGCGTTTACGATAACGCCTTTTCCATGTCGTACATGGTCCGTTCCACGCTGTATTTTGTAAATACGAGCGCCTGTCCGTTCCGCCCGATCCGCTCCGCCAAAGCGCGGTCGGAAAGAAGCAGCCGCACCGCCTGCGCCGTTTCCGCCGCTCCGTTACGCACTAAAAAATGTACGCCGTCCTGCGCTTCTATCCCCTCTGCGCCGATCGAATTGGTGATCACGGGCAAGCCCATAGCCATCGCTTCCAGTATTTTGGTCTTGACGCCGCTGCCGTAAGAAATGGGGCACAAAAACAGAGCGGCTTCGGCGGCGCAGGCGCGCACGTCCTCCGCTTTGCCCTCTAAGCGCACGGCAAGCCCCTGCACTCTCTTTTGCAATTCTTCCGTGTATGCGCCGACTACCTTTAGTTCCATGCCGAAAAGCAGCGGCATGATTTTCCGCCCGATTTCCACTACGGAATCCGCATTGGGCGCATAGGTGCAGTTGCCTATAAAGAGCAGGTTTTCCGCTTGCGCCGAACGCTTCGGGGTGGACTGAAAAAACTTTACGTCCACGCTCTGACTCACCGTGATCGCCTTACCCGGTATCCGTTCGTTAAAAATCGCCGTCTCCACGGGGGAAACGAAGATGACTCTGTCGTACAGATTCCCGTATTTATACTCCGCCCGTTCCAGCCTTGCCCGTTCCGCCCGATAGATTAACCGCTTGAAAAAGCCCATCTTCTGCGTTACGAGCATATTTTCATAGCGACGGGACAGCAGGTCGTCCATATCCGCTATGCTTTTTGCGGAAAAATGCAGACGTTCGATATACGGCGCAAGGCGGATCATATCCACGATGACGACGTCGGGGCGGATTTCGTCTATATAGCTTTGCAACGCCTTTTTGTTTTTGCGGCTGTAAAAGAGCGACCATTGCAGGGGAACGCTCCTTTGAAACAGCAGGCTAAAAAGCGTTGCCGCCGTTTCCCATCTGCTTACCCTCGCAGCAAGGCGCACGTCCCGGATAAAGTCGGGCTTATCCGCCACGTCCTTGGGCACGGAATCCTGCAAAAAGGAATACACGTACACCTCTGCGCCCAGCCGCTCGTGCATACCCTTACAATAGTTATACAGCGAAACTTTTCTGCCGCTGTCCCGATGGAAAAACAGTCGGGTGGTAATAAACAGCACTTTCATTCTGCTTTGGGCTCGGAAATCGGCTTTTTGGCATAGACGCCACGGAAGGGCTCTTCCCGCCGCACGGAACCGTAAGCGGAAATATCCTCCCGTCTGCTTCCGAAAAACTTGTTTTCCAACATCAGGCACAGGGCGTGGTATACGGGCAGATGCAATTCCTGTATGCGAAAGGTACTGCTCTCCGCAACGCGGATCGCCGTATCGGCATACTCAACAATTTTACCGCCCGACTCCCCCGTGAGCACGCACACGGCAAGATTCATCGCCTTGGCGCAGATGGCGGCGTCGATCAGGTTTTCCGAGTTGCCGGAAGTGGTGATGCAGAAAAGCACGTCCCCCTCCCTGCCGTAACCGTATACCGCCTGCGCCACGGCGGAAAAGCCCACGTCGTTTAAGTACGCCGTCTGCAAAGCGGTGTTCGACTGCAAAGAAATTGCAGGCAACGCCCCCTGCAACGTGCAGGAAAGCAACCTGCCCCGATCGCCGCCGATGGCGCGCAATCTTTCCCCGAAGGCAGCCGAGCAAGGGCGGTTGAGCCGAAATCCCTTCATGAGTTCCCCCACGATATGGTCGGCGTCCGCCGCACTACCCCCGTTACCGCAAACGAGCAGTTTGCCGCCCTTGGCAAAGCATCGTTCCATCACGGCAAAAGTCGCTAAAATGTTTTCTCTTTCCCGTTCCAATACGGGGTAGCGTTTGAATAAAGCTTTTAAAATATCCGTCTCTTTTTCCATATTATTCCTTTAATGTTTTAGTATATAGTTTACGCAATCCGCCAGACTTTCGCCTGCAAATTCCGCCTGCGTGGGCTCTGCGCCGTTTCGTATGCGGACCGTTCGGCAATGCGCCCTTTTGCCCGCCAGCACGTCCGTTTCCGCATCCCCCGCCATCCAGCTCGACTCCAAGTCTATATTGTACCTTTCCGCCGCTCGTAACAGCAATCCCGGTTGCGGTTTGCGGCAGGGACACTCCACTTTGAGCTCGGCAACTTCCCCTGCGTAACCGCCGTGCGGATGGTGCGGGCAGTAAAAGATATCGTCCACGTAAGCGCCCCTTTCCGCAAGCTGCCTTTCCAGCTCCGCATGGATCGCATAGAGCGTCTCCTCCGTAACCTCGCCACGGGCAATGACCGGTTGATTGGTTACGACGATGACGAGGTACCCTGCGCTATGCAGAGCGGCAATCGCCTCCGCCGCACCCGGCAATAACTCGATTTGATCGGGCCGACGGATAAAGCCTTTCCATACGTTGACCGTGCCGTCCCGATCCAGAAATACCGCCCGTTGCCGCTCGTCCGCATTTTTACGGCGGGGCAACCCCGCTTTTAAATCCGCCTGCACGCTTTGGAGGCGTTCGGGCGTACCTGCGTCCCGAACGTACTCCGCACTCCGATAGGCGTACAGCCCTTTATTCACCCAAGGCGCAATAATTTCGTCCACGTCCGCACGTTGCCCGCATAAGGGCGCAAGCACCCGAGGCGAAAGCAGATAGATCCCTGCAAAAGTCAGATTGCGGCAGGGCTCGGACGGGATATCGCCCTTACTATACACGCAAAGCACTTTGCCGCTCTCCTCCGCCCGAATGCGGGAACTATCCTGCAAATGATCGGACGGATGGGCGAATGCGGTACAGACCGCACCGTGTTTCCCGTGAAACGCCCAAAAACGGGAGAGGGAGAAATCAAAGACGAGATCCCCGCTGACGAACAAAAAGTCCGAATCGAGCCGCTCTTTACAGAAAGCGAGCGCACCGACGGAACCGAGCGGAACCTGCTCCGTAACGTAGCGGATGCGCACGCCGAAGGCGGAGCCGTCGCCAAAGTAACGGCGGATGCTCTCCGCCCGATAGCCGAGCGTAAAGATAAAATCGGTTACGCCCTGTCTTTGTAACGTTTCCACCGCCCTTTCTGAAATGGCTTTCCCCTGCACGGGCACGAGCGGCTTGGGCAGATCGGGATAGACGCTTTGCAGCCGCGTACCCCTGCCGCCTGCCGAGATCACCGCAATCATTCGTCCTCGGCGCGGTAGTAAAGAATGCGCGTACCGCCGCTTTCCAACCGAAAAGGCACGTGCACGAGCTCGGAAAGCTCGCAAAGCACCGCCTGCCGCCTTTCCTGCGGGACGTAAAAGAGCAAAAAGCCGCCCCCGCCTGCGCCGAGCAATTTACCGCCCAATGCGCCGAGGTTCTTTGCCCGTTCGTATAGCCCGTCTATCCGTTCGGCGGAAATGACGGGGGAAAGCGCCTTTTTCCGCTGCCAGAGCTCGTCCAACAGTCGCCCGAAGGAATCCAAGCTCTCCGTGCCCGTTAAAATCCGTTCGGCTTCGTCCACGAGGCGCAAGGTAGCGCAAAGTTCCGCCGTTTTATTGCCGAGGGTATGCGCCACTTCCCGTTGCACTTCGGCAGAATGACGGGTCACGCCCGTAAAAAATAATAACAGATTGTCCGCAAGAGCAGACTTGCGCGCCGGGGAAATCACGAGCGGCTTTACGGTATAGCCGTCCGCCGAAAAATCAATGCGGTGGAAGCCGCCGAACGCCGTAGAAATCTGATCCTGCCAGCCGCCGCACTCGCCGCAAAGCTCCCGTTCCAGATAGATCGCTTCGTCGGCAAGCTTGCGCTTATCCGCCGTTTTGCCCTGCAACGTATGCAATGCGCTCAGCATACCCACGGCAAAGGCACTGCTCGTACCCAGCCCGGAACGGGCAGGCAGGTCGCATTCGTAAGTCAGGCGGATATTTTCCATGCCGAGGTAGAGCAGCGCATTGCGCACGGCAGGGTGGCGTATTTCCGATACCGCCCGTACCCGCTCCGTTTCCGCATAGCAGATCTCCGATTTGTACGCAAAAAAGGGCGGCAACCGCCTTGCCGTAACGTAACAGTATTTATCGAACGTAGCGGCAATCACCGAGCCGCCGTGTTTTTGAAAAAACTGCGGAAAATCCGTTCCTCCGCCCGCAAAAGACATACGCAAAGGCGTTTGTGTAATGACCATACTCCCCATCCTTTTTCCGCTTAGTTTGCGGAAAATGCGCATTTTTATGCGTTTTTGAATCGTACTTTTTAAAATATATGCAAAACCCCTTGAAAATCGTTTCTTTTTTATAGAGGTTTGTGGTAGAATATACGATATATGAAAACTCTGCGCTATAAAAATTGCATCCTTTTTTGTACGTTCGTATTATTTTTTCTGCTCTTTGCAACCGCTTTCTCCCTCTACGCGACCCATTCCCGACTCGCCGTGCGGGACGAACTGATTGCCCGGGCGGAAAGCTCCCCCGAACGCTGCTTTTCCGATAGCTTCATTATCCGTTCGGACGGCTTAAACCATGCCGAACGAATCGCCGCTATCTGCAACGGGGAACTGCGCCTTGCGCAAAGCCGCAATTTTGCCACCGTATTTTTGCGCCACGGCACTTTCAGCCAGGCGCTTGCCCAAGCGGAACTTTTGCCCTACGTGCAGTACCTGTTGCCGGACGAAGCCGTTGCACAGCAAAATATCGTACCCCGAAACGAAGATTACAACAAACGGGACCCCCTCTACGATATGCAGGAATACCTTGCCGTATGCGGTCTGAACGATTGCTGGACGGAAACGAGGGGCAAGGGCGTTACCGTTGCCGTAATCGACTCCGGCATAGACACCGATCACCCCGATTTCGTCCGTTCCGACGGATCCAGCATTCTTTCCCCGATGTCCTACAATGCGACCACGCAGGAAAAGGTTTCCGATTGCGGCGTTGCCGTATTGGACGACACGAACCGCTTTGACCCTTCCGACCCCGAATACGAAGCCAGGTACGAAACGCACGGAACGGAGGTATCGGGGCTCATCGCCGCCCTCCATAACGGCGAGGGCATCAACGGCGTTGCGCCGGAAGCCGACTTCCTCTTTATCCGTTGTTCCACGACGAACGGCGCTTTCCGCGCGTCCGACCTGCAGGAAGCGTTGGAATACGCCATAGCGGCAGGCGCAAACGTCATCAATATGTCCTACAGCACCTCCGCCATCGCCACTTCCCCGTTGCAGTCCGCCGTCATCAAACAGGCGCACGAGCAAGGCATAGTCCTCGTTGCCTCTGCCGGCAACGATTCCTCCATTTTTACCGCCTATCCTGCCGGGCAGGCAGACGTCATCGGCGTCGGCGCGGTTACGTCCGATTCCGATCCCACGCTGACCACTTATACGAACTACGGCAAAAACACCTGCGATATCTATGCGCCGGGCAACGTACTGACGACTATCAACGGCAGCTGGGGCGAAGTATCGGGTACTTCCTTTTCCGCCCCCATCGTCAGCGGCATCGTAGCCTTGTACCTTTCCGCACACGGGATTCCCAAAAACGGCGAAGAGGTGGATCATTTGCGCAACGTTCTGCACGCCGCCTGCACCGATCTGGGCGAACCCGGCTACGATACGATTTATTGCTACGGGCTCATTCATGCCGACCGCTTCGTGCTGGGCAGAACGGGTACGCTCACCTTTGACCTCGGCAACGGGGAAAGTTTCACCTCCCCCTGCATCATGGGATACGTTTACCCCTGCGCCCCCACGCCTTTATCCGATGAATACATCTTTCAGGGCTGGTACTACGATTCCGCCTGCACCGACCCCGTAAACTGGGAAGAGGACGTCTTCACCTCGCCCGAAGTACGGCTCTATGCGGATTGGACGACGTTAGAGAACGCTTCGCCTTCCACCCTCTTTTCCTATGAAAAGACGGTGAGCGGCACTTGGGAAATTACGGGCGTGAAGTACAGCGCCAAAACGTGCGTCGTGCCTTCCTATATAGACGGCATTGCCGTAACGAGCATCGGCTCCCGAGCCTTTTTTGAGATGCCCTTTGAAAGCATCGTTCTGCCCGAAACGTTGACGAACATCGGCAGCTACGCGCTCTACGGCACCGCCATACAAAAGCTCGTCATTCCCGACAAGGTAACGGTCATCCGCAACTACGCCGTGGCAAACTGCCTTGCCCTCGAAGAGCTGACTATAGGCAAAGGTCTGGTTACGATAGGGGACTTCGCCTTTTCCCGTTGCCGGAACCTGGATAAACTCTACTACAACGCCGAATGCGTGGTTACGCTTTCGGGTACGGATAACCTGTTCGACTACACCGGAAACAAGGGCGCAACGAGCGTCAACAATACGGGCTTCGATCTCATTTTAGGCGATTCCGTTCGGGCGATTCCTGCCCGACTGTTCTATTCCGCCAATGCGGAAACGGGCGCGTCGCCCCGCATCCGCTCCGTTACGGCTTCCGAACACGCAAAGCTTGCTTCCATCGGGGAATACGCCTTTGCGGAGTGCGCATCCCTGCAAAAGGTATCTCTCCCCCGCCTTGCCGTTGCTTTGGGCAAATACGCCTTCAGCGGCTGCGTAAAAGCGGAATTTGATCGGGCGACCGTAGTCAGCGACCTCGGCATCGGCGCATTTGCAAACTGCGCTTCCCTTCGGTACGTTACGCTTACGGGCGACGCCACGCGCGTCCGCAAAGACGCCTTTATCGGTTGCACCGCTTTAGAGCAGTGCGTACTCGCCGCCGATGCAACGGGCATAGGCGCAGGCGCATTTTCGGGTTGTTCCGCCCTGCACACGCTCGTTATCCCCTCTTCCTGCAAAAATATCGACTCCTCCGCCTTTACGGGGTGCAGCCTTCTGGACGTATATCTCGATTTGCGCCCCGACGAACTGACGGAACAAAAGCGAGCGGATCTTGCCGAACAGGTACGCTCCCTGCATTTTGCCGGGGAATGGAAGGTCTTTTCCGCTTACGACGGAGCCTACGCCCTTGCCGTCATTCCCTTTTCGGAAAGTCTGACGTTGGACCTTCCCGACCTTACCCATGAAAACGACGTCGCCTATTCCTATACCTTTCTCGGCTGGGATACGGACGGGGACGGTGCAACCGATACCCTGCCCGAAGTCGTCACGGAAAGCCTGACGGCAACGGCGGTGTTTGAAGCGGAACGCAACTTATATACGCTCACCTTTTACGATACCGACGGCACCGTTTATATTCGGACGGAAGGGTACTACGGGGACGTGGTAATCGTGCCGTCCGTGCCCGTTCGGGAGGGCTTTACGAGCGGCTATTGGCAAGGATACTCCATCGGCATGACCGTTACGGGCGATTTATCCTTCCACCTCGTTTTGCAGGCGAATGAGACTTCCGACACTGCCTCCGACTCCGCTATGGATACCCCCATCGCCCTGCGCAACGTGCTTTTAACGGCCTGCAGCGTTGCCGCCGTCTGTATCTTCCTGCTCGTCGTTCTGATTATCCGAAAGTTCCGCAACGATAAACCCGAGTAAGCGGACCACCCTGAAAAAACAAAGGAGGATTTCATGAAAAAACTTTTTCCCCTCTGTATGCTTTGCATCTTTTGCCTGCTGTTTGCAGGTTGCGGCTATTCCCCCGAACGGGAACAATCGGATTACGTGACACTGTCGGAACTGAATGCGGCGCTGACCGATTTTACCGTAACGCTTCCGAACTCTGACTGGACGGCTTCCAACGTCCGCCGCGTTTACGACGAACCTTCGCAGGATACCCTGTATTACAGCCTCCGCATTCGGGAGGTCGGCTCGGAAAACGAAGCGAGGCTCTATATCGTAACCAATCCGAAATATAACTTTGACGAAAGCGAATTTGCGGCTGCAAAGGTCAAAAAATCCTATTACGGCAACACCCTGCGGTATATGACGCAGGACGTCGGCTTAAACGGGAACCACGTATACAAGACGCACGCCGTCCTCTATTTTGCAAGCGGCGTAAAATGCTATATCCGTTACGAACAGGAAACCGAATACGAGAGCAATTTCTTCGATATGCTCGAATGGTGGGTAAAGATATGAGCAGGCGCACGATCGTTCTGCCGCACGGAAAGACGGTCGAATACGATTTAAAGCGCATCGCTAAAAAACGGTACGGCATACGCATCAACCCCGATAACCACGTTACCGTCTCCGTTTTGAAGCGTACCCTCGTGCGGGATGCGGAAGCCTATATCCGCAAAAACGAGCAGTTCATTCTGCGTACCTTAGAGAAAAACGAACGGCGCAATGCCGAACATACCCTCGTCCCTGACCTGACCGAAATGCAGACCGTGCGGATATTCGACAGGGAATTCCGCCTGATTCGCCGCTTTGCAAACGAAAATCGCGCGAGCGTGCAGGGCGAGGAAATACTGTTTTACTTACGGGACGATTCCGAAGAGGCGCAAAACGCCCTGCTTTGCCTGCTGCGGGAAAAGCTTTTCCCCCAATACGTGCAAAGCCTGTGCCAAAGATACTATCCGCAATTTGCGCAGTACACGCAAGGCTTCCCCAAAATACGCTATCGGCAGATGACCCGCTCGTGGGGGCGTTGCTGTAAAACGAAAAACGAAATCGTATTCAACAAGCGACTTGCGCAAAAACCCGCCGATTGCATAGAATACGTGGTCGTACACGAATTTTGCCACTTCATCCATTTTGACCATTCCAAGGCGTTCTGGCAGGAAGTGGAAAAGCGCATTCCCGACCGACAGCAAATCCAAAAAAAACTCAACAACCAATGACACAAAACCGAACATAAGGAGCAATACAAAAATGAAAGTAGCACACGATGAATATCTCATCAGCGTAAAACCGCTTTTACAGCGGCTTGTAAACGCTTTGAACGAACAGTACCCCTATGCTTCCGTACTGGCGACGGCGGCAAGCAGCAAGCAATACAGCGTATCCCGCACGGGCGTTACCTTGAGCGAAAGTGCAGAATACCTCAACAACTGCGGATTCGTAGTTCGCGTATTCGACGCAACCCACGCCTGCGGCGAATACTCCTTTAACGAAATTTCCGAAGAGAACCTGCCGGAAATCCTCGCCGCCGTGCAAAAAACCGCAGAAAACCTCGCCCTTTCGGACGCACGCAGCTTTCCTTTGCCCGAGGACGAACCCTTGACTTTGGACGCGGCAACGGACTATGCAATCGACCCCGAAACGGTGGGAGACGGCGCCATGATAGACAGGCTTTCCGCCATCCGCCAAAAAGCGCTCGGCATGGACGAGCGGCTTTTGGACGTGCGCGCATTTGCCAACTATCAGAAGTACACCAAAATCTTCCTCTCCAAAAACAGGGATTTGACGCAGTCCGTACTCTGGACGGTGGGCGGCGTGATCACCTTTGCCGCACGGGGCGAAGAAATCATGAACTACTACCTGCCTTGCTCCGGGCTCGGCGGTATGGAAAACCTTGCAGACCTCGAAAAGAACGTGGACGTTGCCGTAAACGGCGTACTGGAACTTTTACAGTCGGAAAAGATCGTCCCCGGCGAATACGATTGCATCTGCACCCCCGAAGTTACGGGCATGATCGTGCATGAAGCGTTCGGCCACGGCGTGGAAATGGATATGTTCGTCAAAAACAGAGCGCTCGCAAAGCAGTATATCGGCAAAAGAGTCGCTTCCCCCCTCGTTACCATGCACGACGGCGCAGCCGCAAACGTAACGCAGGCTGCCACCTATTTCTTTGACGACGAAGGCACGCTTGCGCACGATACGGTCGTCATTCAGAACGGCATTTTGCTGACGGGCATCAGCGACTACCTTTCCGCCAAATCGCTCGGCACCGCGCCCACGGGCAACGGCAGAAGAGAAAGCTGGCAGAGAAAGGCTTACACCCGCATGACGAATACCTACTTTGAGCCGGGAAAAGATAAACTCGAGGACATGATTGCTTCCATCTCCCACGGGTATCTGCTTTCCAACGCTTCCAGCGGTATGGAAGACCCGAAAAACTGGGGCATCCAGTGCATGGTCAGCATCGCCAAGGAAATCAAGGACGGCAAGCTGACGGGCAAAATCTGCTCCCCCATCGTACTCACGGGGTACGTGCCCGACCTGCTCCAATCCATTTCCATGATGAGCGACGGGCTGGAACTGGGCGGTTCCGGCGCCTGCGGCAAGGGATACAAGGAATGGGTCAAAGTTTCCGACGGCGGACCCTATATCAAGGCAAAGATCCGTTTGGGGTAATTTTGCATAGGCAAGACCCTTCCCAAGTTTTACGGCGAACCCGAAAAAGCATCTATTGCAAAAGGAGAAAGACAGATGAATACGCAAACTATTTTTAAGTTTCACGGTGAACCCGTATAAAAAAGCATTGATTGCAAAAAGGAGAAAGACAGATGAATATAGAAACCATTTTACAGTGTTTAAAGGAACAGAATATAGAAAAATACCGCATCAACGAACGCCTCGTGGAAACGGCGGAACTCTTTTTTATCCGCAAGGCGCAGGACGTAAAGCGCATGAAAAGGGCGCACCTGTACGAAGTAACCGTGTACCGCGATTTTGAGTACGACGGCAAAATGAAAACCGGATTTTCTTCCGTAACGTTCAGCCCCTCGCTCTCGGAAAAGGAAGCAGGCAAAAAAATCGCTTCCGCCTACAATGCGGCTTCCTTTGTACGCAACCCTGCGTTTGAGCTTCTGCCGGGCGTAAAGGAAGAGCCCAAAACGCAGGCAAGCACGCTTGCGGACGTATCCTTGGAGGATGCGGCGAAAATCATGGCAAACGCCCTCTTTGCCGCCGATACGGCGGAAGACGCCTTTGTGAACTCGGCGGAAATCTTTACGGAAAAGAAGACGGAACGCATTCTGACGTATACGGGTACGGACGTCCGCTTTACCGCTTACGTCTGCAAGGGGGAATTCGTTACGCAGTGCGTTGCCCCGCAGGACGTGGAAAAGTACGTCTCCTTTGAATACAACGATCTTGCCACGGATTCGCTCACGGCTTGCGTTTCCTCCGCCATTGCCAACGTGCGCGACCGCGCCCAAGCCGTTTCCGCACCCAAGGCAGGCGAATACGCCCTGATCCTTTCCGAAGAGCACGTTGCCACGGTGCTGGACTTCTATGCGGAACGCGCCTCCGCCCCCCTTATTTACGCAGGATATTCCGCCTATAAAAAGGGCGAAGACGTGCAGGGCGAAACCACGGGCGAAAGGCTGAACGTAACGCTCGTTGCCACGCAAAGTTACAGCGACGAAGGCATTCCCATGCAGGATCGCACGCTCCTTTCCGACGGCAAACTTTGCTGCATTCCCGGCGCAACCCGTTTTTGCTCCTACCTGGGCGAAGAACCCACGGGCGGATATACTTCCATACGGGTAGATAACGGCTCCATTCCCTTGGCGGATATGCAAAAAAAGCCGTATCTGCACGTCGTTACCTTCTCCGACTTCCAGATGGACGCATTTTCCGGCTATTTTGGCGGAGAAATCCGGCTGGCTTATCTTTTCGACGGCGAAACGGTTACCCCCGTTACGGGCGGCTCCGTTTCCGGCAACCTCTTGGATTTGCAAAAGAACCTCGTCTTCTCTACGGAAAAATTCAAGCGCAGTAATTACGAGGGACCTCTTGCCGTCCTCTTTGATAAAGTAAGCGTAGCCGGCTAAAAAATAAACGGAATACTTTCCGTTTTTCAAGGCTATGAAAAGAAAAAACAAAGAACCTATTCAACCAAAAAAACAAAGTAACTTACGCATTTTAAAAAGCTTTTTACGGGGCAGTATACATCTCTTTTTAATCAGTATCTTCGCTTCCCTCATCGTAACGCTTGCCAATATGGTCTTCCCCAAAATCATCGGCGTTACGGTGGACAGCGTCATCGGCACCGAGCCGATCACTTCCCCGTTTATCCAAAGAATCGTGGACTTCTTCGGCGGCGTGGAATTTTTAAAGACCCGCTTATGGATCCCTGCCCTGTGCGTTCTGGCAACGGGGCTCGTCGCCGCGCTGTTCCGATTTATCAATATGCATTTTAACGGCAAGGGCGCAGAGCGGCTCATGCGCACCATGCGCAACGATCTCTACGGCAAAATTCAGCGTTTGCCCTACCATTGGTTCACGCAGAATCAAACGGGCGATATCATCCAACGCTGCACCTCCGATACGGAAACCGTGCGCCAGTTCATCTCCGAACAGCTCACGAGCCTGATGCGGGTATTCATTCTCATCTTCTTCATCATGCTCTTCATGTTCTCGGTCAATACCACGCTCGCCATCGTTGCGCTCGCTTCCATTCCCGTCGTGGTCGGCGGCTCCATGTTCTTTTACGGCAAAGCGAGCAAGTACTTTACGCAGTGCGACGAAAACGAAGGCAAGCTCTCCGCCATGGCGCAGGAAAATCTGACGGGCGTGCGGGTAATCCGCGCCTTCGGGCAGGAAAACAAGGAACGGGAACGCTTCGAAAGGCAGAACGTGTACTATACGGGGCTCTGGATCCGCCTTTCCAAACTGCTTTCCGCCTTCTGGGCGTACGGCGATTTTATCACCGCTCTGCAGGTTATGCTCATCGTCGTGCTCGGCGCAGTGGAATGCGTCAACGGCAACCTGACGACGGGCGGATTCATCACCGCTATTTCCTATAACGCCATGCTCATCTGGCCCGTCCGTTCGCTCGGCAGAATGCTCTCCGGCATGAGTAAAGCGGGCGTTTCCGTTAAGCGTATCGCCTATATCATGAACTCGGAGGAGGAAAAAGACAAGCCGGGCGCCGTGGATACGGATATGCGCGGGGACATAGAATTTTCCCACGTTTCCTTCGCCTACGACGAAACGCCCGTCCTGCAGGACGTCTCCTTCCGCATTCCGAGCGGCAGCGTGTTCGGCATTCTGGGCGGCACGGGGTCGGGGAAGTCCACCATCACGTTGCTTTTGACCAAACTGTACAATTTAAAACCCGATTCGGGCGAAATCACCGTAGGCGGCGTAAACGTTGCGGATATCCGCATGGAATCGCTGCGCAAAAATACGGGTATCGTTTTGCAGGAACCCTTCCTCTTTTCCCGCACGCTGGCGGAAAACATCGGCATCACCCGGGAAGAATATTCCATGACGGATATTTCCGCCGCCTCGGATGCGGCTTGCCTGTCCTCCGCCGTGGCGGAATTTACCAAGGGGTACGATACGGTCGTCGGGGAAAGGGGCGTTACCCTTTCCGGCGGACAGAAACAGAGAGCCGCCATTGCGCGCATCCTGCTCCAGAAGACCCCCGTCATGATCTTTGACGATTCCCTTTCCGCCGTGGATGCGGAAACGGATAAGGCGATCCGCAAATCGCTCAAAGAAAACTTCCCCGGTTCCACCGTCATTTTGGTATCGCACCGCATCACCACGCTGATGGATGCGGACGACGTCATCGTTTTGGAAAACGGCAGAATCGCCGAGGAAGGCAATCACGAACAGCTGCTCGCCAAAAAGGGCATCTATGCGCACGTCTATGCGCTGCAGACGGGCAAAACGGAGGTGATCTGATATGGCAAAATCGCAGGAAAAGAACGAAGCATACGTCCGCTTGCCCTACTTCGGATTGGGAAAGCTCTTCCCCTACGTCAAAAAGTACGGTAAAATGATCTTTTCGCTGGTACTGCTCGGCTTTATCGGCAGTCTCGTGGATATCATTTTCCCGCTGTTCCAAAGCTACGCCATCAACGTATTCATCACGCAGGAAACTTTGCACGGCTTGCTGTGGTTTATCTTAGCCTACCTCGGCTTTATCCTGTTGCAGGTCGTTGCCAACGCCGTTTCCACCTATCAGGCGTGCGCCGTGGAAATGTACATCAATCGGGATATGCGCCGTGTTTGCTTCAACCATTTGCAGACGCTCGGCATCTCCTACTACGCGCAGAACTCCGTAGGCTATATCCATTCGAGGCTCATGAGCGATACGGGCAGAATCGGCGCGCTGTGCGCCTGGACGTCCTACGACGCAATCTACCACTTCGCCTACATCATCGGTTCCGTCTCCGTCATGCTGTCGCTCAACGCATGGCTTGCGCTGCTCGTCATCGTGCTCATCCCCGTTGCCGTACTGCTCGGAACGTTCTTCCAGAAGAAGTACGTAGCGTACAACCGCAAGGTGCGGGAAAAGAACTCCGTCATCTCCGGCAACTTCAACGAGGGCATTACCGGCGCAAAGACGATCAAAACGCTCGTCATCGGGGAACGCACCAATCGGGAATTCTGCCAAGACACCTCGGAAATGTACCGCCTTTCCGTCAAAGCGAACAAGCTGCATTCCCTGTTCATGTCCGTCGTGGTCTTCCTCTCCATGTTCTCGCTTGCGCTCGTCTTATGGCGCGGCGGCATCATCACGCAGGAAGGCGTCATCGTGGTGGGCACGCTTTCCGTGTTCATGTCCTATGCGCAGGGGCTGATGGAACCCGTTCAATGGCTCATCTCCGCCGTCTCCAGCTTAGTCAATGCGCAGGTCAACATCGAACGGTTTACCCGCCTCATGGAAACCGGGTCGGACGTTACCGACTCCCCCGAAGTAATCGAAAAATACGGCGACGCCTTTTCCCCGAAAAAGGAAAATTGGGAAAAGGTAGAGGGCGAAGTTACCTTTCGGGACGTCTCCTTCCGCTATCCCGACGGCGACGAATACGTGCTGGAACACTTTAACCTGCACGTTCCCAAGGGAGCGCAGATTGCCATCGTCGGGGAAACGGGCGCAGGGAAGTCCACGCTCGTCAACTTAGTCTGCCGCTTCTACGAACCGACCGAAGGGCAGGTACTTTTAGACGGCAAGGACCTTCGGGAAAGATCTCAGCTGTGGTTGCACTCCAACATCGGCTACGTTCTGCAAACGCCGCACCTGTTCTCCGGGACGATTCTGGAAAACATCCGTTACGGCAAACCGGACGCCACGGAGGAGGAAGTGATTGCCGCCGCCAAAGCCGTGTCCGCAGACGGATTCATCCGCAAACTCAAGGACGGCTACCGCACGGAAGTCGGCGAGGGCGGAGATATGCTCTCCACCGGGGAAAAACAGCTCATTTCCTTTGCCCGTGCCCTGATTGCCGACCCTGCCATCTACATTTTAGACGAGGTTACCTCTTCCGTCGATACGGTTACGGAGCAAATCATTCAGGAAACGGTCTCCGAGCTCATTCGGGGCAAAACGACCTTTATGATTGCGCACCGCCTTTCCACCGTGCGCAATGCGGACGTCATATTGGCGGTACGGAACGGCAAAATCGTGGAACGGGGCACCCATGCGGAACTCATGCAAAAACAAGGCTACTATTACGAACTGTATATGTGCCAGTTTGAAGAGGACCGCGTTGCCAGATCGTTTGATCGGGAGGAAACGGTATGACGATTCACCACGCCTCGCTTTCCTACGGCAAGCTCGCATCCCAACGGGAATCCATGCAGGAAGAGGAACTGCTCCGTATGCTGTCCGAACTCCACGCGAAGGAACCCTACTCAGACGAAGACGGCTCCGGAAATCCGGATACGGAAGATCCCGAAGCTACGGAAGATACCACTACTGCAACTGCAAATACAACCGCAACGGCGGCTACCACTGCCCCAAACAAGCGATAATTCCCAAACAAGGGATGATTCCGCAAAACAAAGGATGATTCCGCAAAACAAAAATCCCGTGCTTTCCGGCACGGGATTTTCATTTTTTGAGTCGATATCTTTCTTTATATTTATCTGCCCAGACCGAGCACGTTGCGAATCTCGTCGTATTTTTCCTTGGCAACGGCAGTCGTATAGTCTCTGCCTGCGTCCAGCACGTCGTCCACACGGGAAGTCGCCATAATGCGCTCGTATTCCTCCCGGAATGCGCCGAGTTTTTCCGTCAGGACCGCAACGACCGCCTTTTTCAGATCGCCGTAGCCTGCGCCCGTGAATTTTTGCACCGCTTCGTCCACCGTGCAGCCGCTGTACGCCGCATAGATCGTGAGCAGGTTCGCAATTCCGGGTTGGTTCTGTTCGTCGTAGCGGATCACGCCTTCGCTGTCCGTTACGGCGCTCATGATCTTCTTTTTGATATCCTTCGGCTCGTCCATGAGGAATATGGAAGCCTTGGGGTTTTCCGCAGATTTACTCATCTTCTTTTCGGGTTCCTGCAAGTCCCGGATGCGCGCGCCGATTTTGGGAATCAGGCAATTGGGCATGACGAAGTGCTCGCCGTAGCGGTTATTGAACTTCTGGGCGATGTCCCGAGCCAATTCCACGTGCTGCGTCTGGTCCGCCCCGGTCGGCACGTATTTTGCGCTGTACAGCAAAATATCGGCTGCCATCAGTACGGGATAAGTAAACAGTCCGCAGGAAACGTAGTCGTGATTGCGGCTCTTGGTTTTGAACTGCGTCATCTTCTGCAATTCTCCGTAGGTGGTATGGCACTCCAACAGCCACGAAAGGTTCGCATGGTATAAATTTTCCGACTGCACGTACAGGTGCACCTTTTCGGGATCCACGCCGCAGGCAAGATAGATGCCCACGACTTCCCTTACCCTTTTGCGCAACAGCGCAGGGTCCTGCCGCACGGTGATGGCGTGCAAATCGGGCACGAATAAATAAGTATCGTAGTTATCCGCATAATCGGTAATCTGTTTGATTCCCCCCACGTAATTGCCGATCGTTAAATTTCCGCTCGGTTGTAAGCCGGTCAAAAGTCTGTCTTTCATTCTGAGTTCTCCCTTGCATCATCCTGATACGCTGATTCTATGTTTCTGTTTTCCGTCGGACAGGGCCCGACAAAATTCTGCACTTTTTTATTATAGCACGGTAAAGGCGAATAATCAAGCATTTTATTTCGGAAATTCCTTCGCCTTGCACATTCTCACGTCACTCGCCGTCCGCCTGCACCTGCTCCTTCCATACGACCACGCCCCGATAGGTGTAGCCGCACCGTATGCTCCGTGCGATCCGTTTGGGATGCGAGGAAAAGGAATTTTCCGCAATACCCTCGTGCCGATGCGGATTGTAAAAATCCCCGACTTCCGAAACGAACGGCAGTATATGGCAACTTTGCGCCAATACGTCCGTCTTTTCCAAAGCGGCGGCAATCGCGCGCAGCAAAGTGCCGAAGTCCTTGGAAACGCTATCCGCCCCGCCCGCTTGCTGCAGAGCGGAAAGTTCGCCGCACGCAATGGCGGCAATCCGCTTTGCCATGCGGAACATATCCGCATCCTCTATGGAAGCGGACTCCTTTTGCGCCGCAGGCAATACCATATCCCGATTGCCGACCACGCCGATCTGCGCAGTCTCCTTTAAAATCAACTCGTCTTGTAACAGATACCCTTCGCAATAGGAGTTTGCCACTACGAGTCGCTCCGGGTCGAAGCTTTTAAAATGCTCGCCGTCGTTCTGCGCACGGCAAACGGCGGGGTTGTACGCCATGCCCGACTCCGAGCGGATGGGGCGGCACCCCAGATAAGCCAACGCTTCCCGATACAGGGCAAGCAGGCTTTGCGTCTGTTCGCCTGCCTTGCGGAAAGGTTCCAGCGCAGAACGCTCGGAAACTTCCTGCATCGGTCCGTATACGAGCTGCAAGTCGCACAGCGCTGCGGCAAGCTCCGTCGCTATCCGCTTGCGCTCGGCAGGGAGTAAGTCTTCCCGCAAAAAATGGCAGGCGGTATCCGCAAAAAACGGATCGGGTTGCGGACGGCGGCGCAAATAGGAATGGAATACGTTTTCGTTATCGTCAAAGCCGTGCAAAGCCTCCGCAAGTTGCAACACCCGCACGGAAAGCGCGGAAAGGTCCGCTTCCGAAATAGTTTCGGGCAACTTGGAAAAGCGGTCGGCACGGAAGGCAAGCGTCTGCTGTAAATAAGCGTACACGGCGTATAAAAACCGATAGCGATCGCTTTCCGGTATTTCGTTGCGCACTTCCCCGGAAATCAGGTCAAAGAAATCCGAACGCCCGGCAAATTCCAGCTCCCGCACGGTAGCGTATACGATGGATTGCTCCGTTACCGCTTCGCGGGCGTCCTTTTTGCGCTTCTTGGCAGGCGGCGCTACCCATAAATTGTACAATTCCAAAGACTTATCCATATCCACTCTCTTGCATACAGTATCCGTTCTGTTTAATACAGTAATTGCGCATTGCCCGGAAGCGTTAAAACCGCTTCCTTGGAGCCTTGCATCCGCATCGTTTCTTCATGATACGTTTTATGCGGTATCATGTAGATGCGCTTATCCTTCCATTCCTTTTTCATCAGCGGCGTAAAGATGCGCTCGCTTAACAGCATATTCATGAACTTAGCGTTCAGATCGACGATGACGGAAGTATACCCCTGCGCCAACAGCTCGTTCACGCCCGAACGGAAGCCGTGAATCAGAAATTCGTCCGACAGAATGAAGCCTTCGCCCTTGCAATGGGGGCAGGGCTTGCGCATCAGCGAAGAAATATCCGCCGCTACCCTTCTTCTCGTAAAGCATACGAGGCACAAATCGTTCATGGGCAGTACCTTGCACTGCGCCTTATCCGCCGCCAGCTCGTGCTGTAATTCCTCCACCACCCGTAAACGATGGCTTTCCTCCGCCATATCCACAAAGTCCACCGTGATGATGCCGCCGATGTTGCGCAGGCGCACCTGCCTTGCGATTTCCCTCGCCGCCAAGATATTGGTGGAAAAGGCGGTGTGTTCTAAATTTTCCATGCCCGTGAAGCCGCCCGTATTGACGTCTATCACCGTCATGGCTTCCGTGCTTTCAATCACTAAGTTTGCCCCGAACTCCAAAGGCACTTGCCGATTATAAATATCCGCAATCTGATCGGCCAAGCCGTAGTGTTTAAAAAAGTCCTCCGTACCGTTATACGGTACCAGCTTTTTTACGTTGCCCCGCATCAGCAGGTAGTCGTACAGTTTTGCGTACAGTTCCTGCCCGGAAACGTAAACGCCTTCTATCTCTTCCGGCAAGCAATCGCGCAACAGGCGCACTGCAAGCGAATCTTCCTCATACAAAAGATCGCCCACCTTGGCGGTTTTATAGTTTTGCTCCACCTGCGAATGCGTTTTACGCAATTGCTCCACTTCCGCCTGCATTTCCCGATAAGTTGCATAGGGCGCACGGGTACGGACAATCAGGCCCTCTTTATGGTTCTTTCGCAGTTTATCTGCCTGATTCAGCATAGTATAGCGCAACCCGGAATCGGTGAGCTTTCTGGATATGCCCACAAAATCCGTATTGGGTAAATACAAAAAGTTTTTGCCCACGTAGGAAAGATGTGTGGAAACTTTGGCTCCCTTTTTGCCGATCGGCCCCTTGACGACCTGCACCAGCACCTCGTCCCCGATGGCAAGGTCCAGCTTGCTCGGCACGGGCAGTTCCGTGCCGCCGTCGTATACGGAGGCGTCCCTGAACGTTTCGCCAACGGCAAGGTAACAGTTTTTATCCAACCCGCAATTCACGAACGCCGCCTGCATACCGGCAAGCACGTTGGTTACTCTGCCTTTATAGACGTTCCCTACGATATCCTTCGATTGCCGCGTTTCTATGATATATTCGGCAAGTCTCCCTCTTTCCACGATTGCCGCACATATTTCCGAATCCAGACTTTCCAAATAGATCGTCTTCTTCATGACGGAATCCTCTTTTTATTTCAACAATTCTCTCATATCCTCTTGTTTTGCGGTAGTCTTTACAATCGTGCCGCATTTGCCGCCGAATCGGGCGGCGAGGTATTCGCCCAGCACGTCGGGGCGCAACGTCTGATTCCCCGAACGCAAAGTAGCGCATAAAATACCGTTATCCCAATACAGCGCATGAATTTTGGAGCGGATTTCCACAACTCTGTCCCGCTTATCCGTCAATACGATTTCCGGCTCGGCAAGCAGCGCTTCTTCGTCAAAGTGCGCCAAGCCCTCTATGCGATAGTCGCACCAAGCGATCAGGACGGGTAAATTCACCTTTTTTTCCACCGTAGTCCACGCCGTACAGCGCACGCCCTTGGGGGCGTTTTCGTTAAAAATGCGTATGAAATCCCCGTCGTAGGCGGCGTCTGCGCAACAGTACTCCGCGAGCGATTGGATGCCCGTACCGAGCGGCGCATTCATAAAAATCTTCGGGTGATTCCCCATGCCTTCCATGGCGACGGGAATCCCGGCGCGGCGGAACGTTCTGTCTATCTGTCGGAAGAGGTCCAGATGCGAAATATACTCCGCACCGTCTACTTTGGTATATCTGAATAAAATCACGCCGTTTCCTCCCCGCTTTTCTTAGCGCCGGGGCATTCGTTTTGCGGAATGTGGCAGGTAAACTCCCTTTGAATGCCGCAACCCTTGCAGCCCGCCATGCAGCTGCCGGTAACCTTGGCTTGATAAGCGCGGCGCCGCTCCCGCAGGTAAAATTCCTTTGTAACCAGTACGTCCACAAAGTCCCACGGCAGTATTTCCTCTTCCGCAAAGGCACGGGTAAACTCGGTCGGGTATACGCCCGTTTCCGCAAAGGCGTTTTGCCAGCCTTCCTTGGAAAAGCACTCCGCCCAGCCGTCGAATATACAGCCGTTTTTGTAGGCGGCAAGCAATACCTTGCCCGTTCTTCTGTCGCCGCGGGCAAACATCGCTTCCAGCGCAGCCTGAAAATAATCCGTCCAGGAAAGGCTGACGCCCCGCATACGCAACGCTTCCCGCAGAACCTGCTGTTTATGTTCGATCTCCTCCGCGCTCGCCTGCCTTTCCCACTGGAAGGGCGTAAAGGGCTTGGGGATGAACGTTGCGCAGGAAATGCTGATGCGCAGTTGCTTTTTCCGCTTTTTGGAATAGTACAGTGCGGAAATCTGCTTGGCTATATCCGCTATGCCGAGCAGGTCCTCGTCCGTTTCCGTAGGCAAACCGAGCATGAAATAGAGCTTTACGTTATAATAGCCCATATCGAACGCACTGCCCACAGCCGTTAAAATTTCTTCCAAAGTGACGTCCTTATTGATGACGTCCCTGAGCCTCTGCGTGCCCGCTTCCGGCGCAAAGGTCAGGGAAGACCGCCTTGCGTCCTGCGCAAACTCGCTGTCAAAACTGTCCACCCGCAGGGAGGGCAAAGCCAGCGTAACGTTTTCGGGCAGTTCCGCCTTTAAGGAACGGATGAGCTCCCGAAGGTGCGGATAGTCGCCCGTGGAAAGGGAATTCATGCTCACCTCGTCGTAACCCGTTTTCCTTATGAGGGAACAAGCCTGCTTGGTGAGCGTATCCACGCCGCGCGGACGGACGGGGCGATAGATAAACCCTGCCTGACAGAATCTGCAACCCCGATAGCACCCCCGCATAACCTCGATAACCACCCGATCGTGCACCGCTTCGCAGTTGGGCACGGCGAGTTTATCGGGATAGACGGCTTTATCCAAGTCGGGAATCATGGCTTTTTTCACGTGCGTGATGCCGTGGAACGCCCGAACGGTATGGTCGTCGTTATATTCCACTTCCATGAGCGCAGGCACGTAAACGCCCGGCACCTTTGCCGCCGCCTCCAAAAAGGCGTGGCGGTCGGGGATTTCCCCCTTTTTGAATTTTACGTACAATGCGGCGACTTCGGCGTCGTTTTCTTCCCCGTCTCCGATGAAAAAGATATCCACAAAGTCCGCCATCGGCTCGGGATTCACCGTGCAGGGGCCGCCTGCCACGATGACGGGGTATTTTTCGTCCCGTTCCGTGCGCAAAAGCGGAATGCCGGCAAGGTCCAGCATATACAGGAGATTCGTATAGGAGAGTTCGTACTGTAAAGAAAAGCCGATCATGTCGAATTCCGCAAGCGGCTTTTTCTTTTGCAGGGAATACAGCGGAATGTGATTTTCCCGCAGAGCTTTCCCAAAGTCCACCCACGGCGCAAAACACCGGTCTACGCAAAAGCCCCGATCCGTCAGGGATTTTGCCACGATCTTTATCCCCAGATTGCTCATGCCCACTTCGTACACGTCGGGCAAGCACATACAAAAATTCAAATCCGAGTCCGGCATCTCTTCCGAGCCGAACTCGCCGCCCGTATAACGGGACGGTTTTTCGCATGAAAGCAACACGTCCTTCATTGCATTTAAATCTATTTTCATGGAATACGTCCGTTCCTCTTGCAAAAAAGCATATACTTCTTCGATTTTCCTACCAATTATAGCATAGAGAGCCCGAAAAGTAAAGAGCGTATCCACCTTTTTAGAAAAAAAACGGATTTTCTGCAAAAAACCCTCCCGCTATGCGCAGGAGGGTTCGATTTTTCCATGCTTTCCGCTTTTACGGATTTTACGGATTTTCCGCTTCATACTGTTCTCGGGAGACGTCCGGGCGGAACTTTGCCCGAACCGTTGCGTCGTTCGGGTCTATGCAATCCCAACGGGAGCTGATGCCGCTGCCCGAAAATGCCAACACGTCCGTATACACGGTGATATCCTTACAGAAATAACAGATGCCGAATCCCAGCTCCTTTAAATTCCCCGGCAAAAACAGTGCGTGCAGGTTTTTGCAATGGCGGAAGGCGTACATTCCGATTTCCCGAATGCCGTCCGGTATGTATATGCGGGAAAGGAGACTGCGCTGAAAGGCACGGGTGCCGATGATTTCCACCGTTTCCGGTATGCGGTATTCTTCGCCCGGTTTGCCTGCAGGGTAACACAGGAGGTTGCGCATATCGGAATCGTACAACACGCCGTCCAAGCTTTTAAACCTCGCATTTTCCGCTTCCACGTCTATCCGCACCAAAGCGCGGCAACCGCAGAATACGTCGTTGCCGATGCGCCGTACCGAACGGGGAATGAATACCTTGGGCAACGCCTTACAGCCATAAAAAGCGTTGGACTCTATGGACTTTACATACGGGGGCAAAGCGATATCGGCAAGGTTTTCGCATTCCGCAAAGGACTCTTTGCAAATATAGGTGACGCTGGTGGGCAACTTCACGCTTTCCAGTTTTTTGCAGCCGTAAAAACAGCGTTCCGGTACCATGGTTACGCCGTGCGGCAAAACTACGGAACGCAACGCCTCGCAACCGCAAAACGCCTCCCTCGTGATTTTGTTCAGCCCCGCAGGCAGAGTAATGCTTTCCAGATGCGTGCAGCCTGCAAAAGCGTCGTCTCCGATGTTCCTGACTTTCGGGGGCAATACCATACTGCGGATGCCGCTTCCGAAAAACGTATAATTGAAAATTTCCGTAATCCCTTCCGGTATATGCACGCCTTCCAGCAGGGCGCATTCGGAAAATGCTTCGCCACCTATGTATTCCACACTGTCGGGAATTTCTATGTTCTGCAATGACCTGCACTTGCAGAAAGCCGTCTGTTCGATTCTTTTGAGCGTTTTCGGCAGTTTTACCGTTTTTAAAGAAGCGCACTCATAAAATGCGCCTGCATTGATTACCGTAATCTCCTCGGAAAGAGTGACCTCTTCGAGGGCGGTAAACCCGATAAACGCGCAACACCCCACGTCCGTAATGCCGCGCCCGATATCTACCGTGCGCACGTCGGGCGCATACTTTGCCCACGGTACCGTTTTCATCGCAGGCGGCAACATCGCACCCTTCCCCTGAATTTCCAGATGCAACGCTTTCTTATCCCCCTCGATCGCATAAACCGCCCACTGTACGGGGGAAAAAATTCCGCTTTTTGCTATTCTTTTCATCTC
This sequence comes from uncultured Clostridia bacterium, assembly GCA_945833955.1. GTDB lineage: Bacteria > Bacillota > Clostridia > Christensenellales > Borkfalkiaceae > CAMAGA01. The sequence continues at coordinate 18 of CAMAGA010000004.1, read as the reverse complement.
CTATTCTCCTTTTTGGGT
>CAMAGA010000003.1 GCA_945833955.1 uncultured Clostridia bacterium | reverse complement strand
AGGGCAAACCCTACGAGAGAAGAACGTACGACGAAAGAAAGCCGTACAACGAGGGCAAACCCTACGAGAGAAGAACGTACGACGAAAGAAAGCCGTACAACGAGGGCAAACCCTACGAGAGAAGAACGTACGACGAAAGAAAGCCGTACAACGAGGGTAAACCCTACGAGAGAAAGCCCTACGACGGCGAAAGAAAGCCGTACAACGAGGGCAAACCCTACGAGAGAAAGCCCTACGACGGCGAAAGAAAACCGTACAACCGGGACGGGAAGCCGTATGAGAGAAAGCCCTACGAATCGACCGGGGAACGCCCTGCGCCGAGAAAGAAGGGTAACTACTTTTCCACCTTCCTCGGCAATTCCGGTAATTCCGGCAACAACGGAAGCGGCAACGGCGGCGAAAAACAATAATCTCCAATAACGAAAAAAACGGAACCGGAAATTTCCCGCAAACCATTGACAAAATACGGCTTTTGTGCTATATTTTGAGCAATGGAATGTGGGAAATAAAGTTGTTTTTGTTTTCTGCAAATATCGGGAACGGCACCGTTCCCTTATTGATGGGGTGTAAAAACCCGAATTTTATAAGTTGATTACTTTATAATCGGAATGCGTAAGCATATCATCTTGTGAAACGGTCAATAAGAGTATTAACAGTAGATATTTGCTATATAGACTCTGAAAACGAACAACAGTTCCGGGAAATTTTCCCCTTTGGCAAAACCAAGGAAAAAGACGGCAGAAGGCACGGTTGCAAGAAGATACGGGCTTCTGCCGTATTTTATTTTGGGATATGCGAACGAAAAATACATAAGAGTAAATTTTTTGCAAAGGAATAAGCTTATGGACAAGGAAAGACAAAGAAGCGCACCCATCTATGAAGCGTTGGAAAGATTCCGCAAAAAGCGGGTCGTTCCCTTTGACGTGCCCGGGCACAAACGGGGACGGGGAAACCCGGAACTGGTGGGGCTGCTCGGCGATCGTTGCATGGGCATAGACGTCAACTCGATGAAGCCGCTGGATAACCTTTGCCACCCCGTATCCGTCATTCGGGAAGCCGAGGAGCTTGCCGCAGACGCATTCGGCGCAAAGGCGTCCTTTTTGATGGTCGGCGGCACTACGTCCTCCGTGCAGGCAATGGTGCTTTCCGCTTGCAGGCAGGGGGATAAGATCATTTTACCGAGAAACGTGCATAAGAGCGTGATTAACGCCCTCGTTTTGTGCGGCGCCGTTCCCGTGTACGTCAACCCGGAAATGGACGTGCGGCTGGGCATTTCCCTCGGCATGAAGGTTTCGCAGGTGGAAAAGGCGATTTTGGAAAACCCCGACGCCGTGGCGGTGCTCGTGAACAACCCCACCTACTACGGCATCTGTTCCGACTTAAAGTCCATCGTGCGCATCGCGCACGAACACGGACTGTACGTGCTGGCGGACGAAGCGCACGGCACGCACTTTTACTTTGGCGAGGGGTTGCCAGTTTCCGCCATGGCTGCAGGGTGCGATATGGCTGCGGTGAGCATGCACAAGTCGGGCGGCAGTCTGACGCAGAGTTCCTTCTTGCTCGTCAATAACGACGTGAACACCGACTACGTGCGGCAGATCATCAACCTGACGCAGACAACGAGTGCGTCCTATCTGTTGCTGGCGTCTTTGGATATTTCCCGCAGAAATTTAGCGCTCCGGGGCAAGGAAATGTTTTCCCGGGTTTGCGAATTGGCGGAATACGCCCGGGGGGAAATCAACTCTATCGGCGGCTACTACGCCTACGGCAAGGACATGATCAACGGCGAGAGCGTTTACGACTTTGACGTAACCAAGCTGACGGTCTTTACCCGGGATTTAGGGCTTGCCGGCATCGAAGTTTACGATATTTTAAGGGACGAATACGACATTCAGATAGAACTGGGCGACATCTGCAATATTTTAGCGTATCTTTCCATCGGGGACAGAAAGCAGGATATCGAGCGGCTCGTCGGGGCGCTGGCGGATATCGAGCGGACGTATAAAAAGGACAAGACGGGTATGCTCGCCGCCGAATACATCAGCCCCAAGGTAACGGTGCCGCCGCAGAAGGCGTTCTATGCGGAAAAGATTTCCCTGCCCGTGCGGGAAACGGAGGGCAAGATCTGCTGCGAGTTCGTCATGTGCTATCCGCCCGGCATTCCCATTTTAGCGCCGGGGGAAATCATCACCAAGGAAATCATCGAATATATCCTGTACGCCAAGGAAAAGGGCTGTTCCATGCAGGGCACGGAAGACCTTCTGGTGGAAAGGCTCAACGTGATGGATCTTTGATCCGAAAGGAGGAAAAACGACGTGGAAATCTGGTTTTCCGAAATGCACACACCCAACGTAAAAATATCCATACGCATCGATCAGCAACTCTTTTCCGGTGAAAGCGAGTTGCAGCGGCTGGACGTATACGAATCCCCCGAGTTCGGCAGATTCATCACTTCCGACGGCAGCATCATCTTTTCCCAGAAGGACGAATTCATCTACAACGAAATGGTGGTGCACGTGCCCATGGCGGTGCATCCCAACGTAAAAACCGTACTCGTCATCGGCGGCGGCGACGGCGGCGTGGCGAGGGAACTGGAACACTACGATTCCGTTACCCGCATAGACGTGGTGGAGCCGGACGAGCTGTTTGTGAACGTATGCAAGCAGTACTTCCCCGACATGGCTTGCGGGCTGGACGATCCGCGGGTCAACGTGTACTATCAGGACGGCTTGCGCTTTTTGCGCTCCGTGCAGAACGAGTACGACCTGATCATCAACGACGCCACCGACCCCTTCGGGTTTACCGAGGGTCTGTTCACCCGCGAATTTTACGGGAACTGCTATAAAGCACTGAAGGACGACGGCATCATGGTTTACCAGCACGGCAGTCCGTTTTACGACGAAGACGAGCTGGCAAGCCGCGCCATGCACAGAAAGACGGTGAAGGTGTTCCCCGTGAGCAGAGTATACCAGGCGCACATCCCCACCTGCCCCTCGGGCTACTGGATATTCGGGTTTGCGTCCAAGAAGTACCATCCGTTGAACGACCTCAACGCCGCCCGTTGGGAAAAGCGCAAGATCAAGACGTGGTACTATACGCCGCATCTGCACAAGGGGGCGTTCATGCTGCCCGCCTACGTGGAAGAGATGCTGATCGAAGAGGAACAGGAAAGCAATCCGTTAGGAAAAAAATAAAATCAAGAGAGGATAAAGAAAAATGAGCAGACTTCTCATCATCGGTTGCGGCGGCGTGGCTTCCGTTGCAATTCATAAATGTTGCCAGCACCCCGAAGTTTTTACGGACATCTGCATCGCCAGCCGCACCAAGGCTAAGTGCGACGCCTTAAAGGCAAAACTGACGCCCGTAACGGCTACCCGCATCACGACCGCCTCCGTCAACGCAGACGTCAAGGAAGAAGTCGTTGCACTCATCCGCCTGTATCAACCGGACGCCGTTCTGAACTTGGCGTTGCCCTATCAGGACCTGACGATCATGGACGCGTGCCTCGAAACGAAGGTGCACTATATCGACACCGCCAACTACGAACCGGAGAACACGGACGACCCCGAGTGGCGGAAAATTTACGAAAAGCGTTGTAAGGAAGCGGGCTTTACCGCCTACTTTGACTATTCGTGGCAGTGGGCGTATAAGGAAAAGTTCCAAAAAGCGGGCATCATGGCGCTGTTGGGTACGGGCTTCGACCCCGGCGTTACCGGCGTTTACGCCGCTTACGCACAGAAACACTATTTTGACGAGATCGAAACGATAGACATCCTCGACTGCAACGCAGGCGACCACGGCTACGCCTTTGCCACCAACTTCAACCCCGAAATCAACCTGCGGGAAGTTTCCGCCAACGGTTCCTATTGGGAGAACGGGCATTGGGTGGAGACCAAACCCATGGAAATCAAGCGGGTTTACAACTTCCCTCAAATCGGCAACAAGGATATGTACCTTTTGCACCACGAGGAAATCGAATCGCTTGCCAAAAACATTCCCGGCGTAAAGAGAATCCGCTTCTTTATGACCTTCGGTCAAAGTTACCTCGACCATATGCGGTGTCTGGAGGACGTGGGAATGCTTTCCACCACGCCGATTTTATACGAAGGCAAGGAGATCGTTCCCATTCAGTTTTTGAAGGCGTTGTTGCCCGATCCTTCCTCCCTCGGCCCCCGTACCAAGGGCAAAACGAACATCGGATGCATCTTTACGGGCAAAAAGGACGGCAAGGAAAAGAAGCTGTACATTTACAACGTATGCAATCACGAAGAGTGCTATAAGGAAGTCGGCTCGCAGGCGGTTGCCTATACCACGGGCGTACCTGCCATGATCGGCGCCATGATGGTGCTTACGGGCAAGTGGAAGGGAGAAGGCGTGTTCAACGTGGAAGAATTCGATCCCGATCCTTACATGGAAGCGCTCAACGCTTACGGACTGCCGTGGGTTGCGGAAGAAGATCCGACGCTCGTAGACTGATGTATACTTTACAAAGCGTTCCCACGCCCTGTTACGTGATAGACGAAGCCGCCCTCGTGCGAAACCTGCAAATTTTGCAGGGCGTGGAAAAGCGCACGGGCGCAAAAATCCTGCTTGCGCAAAAGTGCTTTTCCAACTTTGCGCTCTATCCGCTCATCGGCAAGTACATTTCCGGCACGACGGCAAGCGGACTTTTTGAAGCCAAGCTCGGCGCGGAGGAAATGCAAAAGGAAAACCACGTCTTTTCCCCGGCGTTCAGAGCGGAGGAGTTCGAGGAAATCTGCTCTATCTGCGATCATATCGTGTTCAACAGCTTTGCGCAAAAGGATAAATGGATAAAAACGGCGCAAAAGTACGGCGTGAGCTGCGGCATCCGCATCAATCCGGAATGCTCCACCCAGCAGGGACACGCCATCTACGACCCGTGCGCACCCGGCTCCCGACTCGGCGTTACGCTCGAAAACTTTCGGGAGGACGATCTGGACGGCGTGGAGGGGTTGCACTTCCATACCCTCTGCGAGCAGAATTCCGACGACTTAAAGACGACGCTTGCCGCCGTGGAGGAAAAATTCGGGAAGTACCTCTACGGCATGAAGTGGCTCAACTTCGGCGGCGGGCATCATATTACCCGCTCGGACTACGATTTACGCACGCTGGAAGAGTGCATTCTGCACGTGCGCCAAAAATACGGCGTGGAGGTGTACCTGGAACCGGGCGAAGCGGTTGCGCTGAACGCAGGGTACTTAGCGACCACCGTTTTGGAGGTAGTGCATAACGGGATAGATATCGCCCTGCTCGATACGAGTGCGGCGTGCCATATGCCGGACGTGCTGGAAATGCCCTACCGCCCGCCCCTTTGCGGCGCGGGGGAAAAGGGGGAAAAGCCCTATACCTACCGCCTTTCTTCCTGTACCTGCCTTGCCGGCGACGTGATCGGGGATTACTCCTTCGACGCGCCCTTACAGGAAGGCGACCGCCTGTACTTTCAGGACATGGCGATCTACTCCATGGTCAAAAACAATACCTTCAACGGTATGCCGTTGCCGTCCATTGCGCTTTTAAAAGAGGACGGCTCCTGCCGTATTTTAAAACGGTTTTCCTATGCGGACTTTAAAGGGAGACTGGGATAAAAAACCGTGCAAAAATTATAAAAAAGCTTTAAAATGCGGTAAAAAAAGCGGGAATCGGTAAAAAACTACTTGACTATTCCGCTTCAGAAAGCTAAAATAAAGAAGAGAAACTCATCAAATTTTCAGGAGAATGAAAATGACATCCATCAATAAAAAAATATCCAAAGCAGCTTGCCTTTTGATGACGGCGCTCCTTATCTGCTCGTCCGTACTCATGTTTGCCGGTTGCGAAACGTCTCATCCCAAGGTTACGATCACGGTGACCTTTGACAGACAGGAATACGAAATCGACTATAAACTCTATCGCAATATGTATCCGCAGACGGTACGCCACTTTATCGAACTGGCAAATGCAGGCTACTACGACGGGCTTGCCGTACACCACTACACGAGCGCATTCCTTTGCTCGGGCGGCTACACCTACGACGGGGACAGTGCGGCAAACGGCGGACTTATCGAAAAGGACTATTTTGCGGAAGCGCCCAAGCTCAACTTAACGCAATCCGTGTACCTGCTTTCCGATACCGATCTGACCGGCGGGCTCAACACGGTATACGGCGAATTCAAGAGCAACGGCTTTGAAGTGCAGAGCAACGGACTGCGCCACAAGTACGGCGTGCTCGTAATGGATTACTTTGACATCGACTCCAAGGAAGCGCCGCTCGTGACCACCAAGCTTTCCGGCTCCAAGGGAACGGCGGAAAAGTCCTACTCCTACAACAGCGCAACTTCCCTCTTCTATATTTTCACGGGTGAATCCAACACGACCCGTAACTCCACGCGCGCCGTATTCGGCGAGCTTGCGGGAAGCGACGCTACCGACGCCTTGGACGAACTTTTAGATGCGATCGAAGAGTACGTTTCCGAACACACCAAGGGGGACGAGGATTACTCCTTCACCAAGGAAGTCAACGTGGTAGTCGGCGCAAACGACCCGATTGCGGAAGTCGCCGGCGCAAAGATTCAGGCTACTTACCAGGTTCCCAACGAACCCATCGTAATCAAGAGCGTAAAAGTAAATAAACTGTAATAAAAAACCAAACCGTAATGGATCACCGAGTGCCGTCAGACGCATCTTTCGTTTGACGGCATTTCAAGGGTTTAAGGAACGAAAAAATAATAAAATTTGGGAATAAAAAGGAAAAACGGAATATGGAGATACGAAAAAAAATCAGAGAATCCGCTTTTGCGCACTGTTTGGATTCCGTTTTTGCCTCCAAATGGTTTGTGGTAGGCATTATTTTATTGGGAATAGTGGCAAACTTTTTCGCTTTGGAAATGTGGATGTACCGCATATCTTTTGTGGTGGCTATGCTCGTCGTCGTGTTTGCGCGCGACTTTAAACCGCTCGTTCCGCTTTGCTGTATATTTTATATGGTAACGAGCGTCGGGAACAATCCGCTGTATGCGCCCGCATCGAGCGAAACCCCCTCCATCTACCTGGACAAGAACTGCCTCATCGAGCTGGTCGTGCTCGGATCCATCCTCGTAGTGAATATGCTCGTCCGCATCGGCTTGGATACGGGCTATCGGGGATTTTTCAGTTTGCGGCAGGGGGAAATGAAACTGAGCTTACTGCTCGTTGCGTTGGGACTATTACTCGGCGGCATCGGGTATTCGTACAATCCCGAACTGGCGGAGAAAGCGAATGCATATTGGTGGAATGCGATTACGGAGCAAGGCTATACCTTCCGTACTCTGTTTTTCGGCGGAGCCAACGCCGCCTGTATGGCAGGGTTTTATCTGTGCTTCCGCCCCATGATCGATTGGTCCCGATGCGGTAAGGAGTATATCTTCTTCGTGCTGACGATGCTCGCCTCGTTCGTGGCAATACAGGTGCTGTATCAGTATTGCACGCTGCAAAACGTGTTCTATTACACCGTGGACGGCAAAACGTACTATTGCGGCATCGGGGAAGCCTTTGCGCACCTCGGCGACAATCTGGGCATCGATCGGGGCAAATTCCAATACGGCTGGGGCGTATACAACAATATCGGCGGTATGCTCGCCTTTATGTTCCCTGCGGCGTTCTATCTTGCGTGCAGGGGCAAGTACGGGTTCTTCTACAATATGCTCGGCAACCTGCTCTATGTGTTCACCGTGCTTTCCATGAGCCGAAGCGCCATTCTGATGGGTACGATCGTGTATATTGCAAGCGTAGTCGTCGTGTGCGTCAAAGCGGAATACCGTTGGCGCAACCGCATCGTATTCCTTGCGCTGTTTACTACGCTGGCGGTGCTCTTCCTGCTCTTTCAGGATTTCTGGCTCGACCTGTTCGCCATTCTGTATCGGGGCAAGGAAGACGGATTCTTCAACGACAGCGGCAGATTTGAAATCTGGAAGGTCGGAATGCTGCTCTTCGGGGATAATCCGATCTTCGGCTCGGGCTTCTATGCGCTCCGCCCCATCTTCGCCAACGGCATCACGGGCAGATTCCACAACACGATCATTCAGTATATGGCAAGTTGCGGCATCGTGGGAACGGCTTTCTACCTGTACCATCGGTTTGTCACCGTCCGCAAGATCCTGACAAAGCCGAATCTGGAAAAGGTCATGCTCGGCGTGTGCATGGCGGGGTTGCTTTTAACGGGGCTCCTCGATTGCCATATGTTCAACTTCGGTCCGCTGATCGTCTACTCGTTCGTGATGGTATTTTTGGAAAGACCGCAGGAGTCGGAAAAGAAAGAACCGACGCCCGATGCGGAAGCGACAGAGAATGCGGACAATGCGGAAAATGCGGACAATGCGGACAATGCGGAAACGGCGCAACTTCCCACAGAAACCGAGTAACTGCGGTGCGACCGACTTTTTGCGGTCTGAACGTGCGGTATCTGCAAACGTAAAAAAACATAGGCTCGCTTGCCCACACAAACGGCAGGCGGGCTTTTTTGCGGAATTTCGCCGTTCGCTTTACGGAATTCCGCCGTTCGCTTTTTATCGGCATTCCTGTGCAAAGCGGGTTGATCCGGATCGACCTTCCTGCATCGGGCAGGCGTATATAAAATTCGACGGAAAAGACGACCGCAGAAACGGGGAAATTGCGGCGATGGATGATAGCGCATTACAGAATGCGGCAGAGCAGGCAACCGAATATCGCCGCCAGAAAGGTAGCGGCGAGGGAAATGACGATGCCTGCCGCAAGATTTTTGTTTTTGACTTCCGCAAAGTAGACGGCGGCAACGTAAAACACCGTTTCGCTCGAGCCGTAGCATACGCAGGCACAGCGGGCGATATAGCTGTCTGCGCCGTATCGGGCGAAAATTTCCGAAAGGAGCGCCGTGGCGCCGCTGCCCGAAAAGGGCTTGACCAGGAGGAGCTTGCCGATTTCCGACGGGATGCCCAAGGCGGAGAGCACGGGGGAAAGGAAGCGGAGCAGCACTTCCTCAAGACCGCTCTTTTCCAACAGTTCGGAAAGGAGAAACATGGCTGCCATGTACGGAAAGACGGAAACGACCAGTCGGACGGCTCCCTTTGCGCCCGCAACGAACGAGTCGTACACCTTGACTTTGCGGATGAGCGCAAACACGAACACCGCCATAAACAGGAGCGGCAGAAATGCGGCTAACATCGGCTATCCTTTTTGAAAAAGAGCAGGACCGCCCCCACGCCGACGAGCGTGGAAAAGAGCGTAGATAGGAGCGTGGGCAACAGAATATCGTACGGGGAAGCGGACCCGGCAAGGGAGCGCAGGGAAAGCACCGTGCCGGGCAAAAGCTGCAAAGAGGTGGCGTTGAGCACGAACAGCATGGTCAGGTTGCGTTTTGCGTTCGGCTGTTCGGAGAGCAGTTTTGCCGCCCGTATGCCGGAGGGCGTTGCCGCATTGCCCAAGCCCAACAGGTTTGCCGCCAGATTGGCGTTGACGGCGGTAAGAGATTCTTCGTCCGAGAGGAAGAGCTTTCCGGTTACGGGCGAAAGGACGCGGGAAAGGAGGCGGGAAAGTCCGCTGTCTGCAAGCAGTTGCAAAAACCCCAGCCAGACGGCGTAGACGGCGACGAGCGAAAGGGAGAGGCTTGCCGCCCGTTGCGCCCCGCCCATCAACGCAGGTAAAAAGCCTTGCGGATCGCAAAAGAGCAGAAAAGCGGAGCAAATGAGAAAAAATGCAGGAAAAACGAAGTTCATCTTTTTTAGAATTTATGAATGGGAGAACGAATTTATGCCGCAATTCTGATTTACATTCCCGTAAAAACGGTGTATAATAGAATGCGTATACTATGGCAAGGAGAGACTGTTATGCAGGAACAGGAAAAGAAAAAATATTATATAACGACGGCGATCGCCTATGCCTCCGCCAAGCCGCATATCGGCAACACCTACGAGGTCGTGCTTGCCGACGCCGTGGCGCGGTATAAGCGTTACCAGGGCTACGACGTGTTCTTTCAGACGGGAACGGACGAGCACGGCATCAAGATCGAGAACGCCGCCAAGAATCAATGCATAGAACCGCAACGGTACGTGGACGAAGTGGCAGGCACCATCCGCCGCATCTGGGATCTGATGAATACTTCCTACGACAAATTCATCCGCACCACCGACGAATACCACGTAGAACAGGTGCAGAAGATCTTCAAAAAGTTTTACGATCAGGGCGACATCTACAAGAGCGAATACGAGGGTATGTATTGCACCCCGTGCGAAACCTTCCTCACGGCAAGCCAGCTCAAAGACGGCAAATGCCCCGACTGCGGCAGAGAAGTTTCCCCTGCCAAGGAAGAGGCGTACTTCTTCCGTATGAGCAAATATGCGGACAGACTCATGCGGCACATCGAGGAACACCCGGAATTCATTCAGCCCGTTTCCCGTAAAAACGAAATGGTCAACAACTTCTTAAAGCCCGGCTTGCAGGATCTGTGCGTATCGAGAACGAGCTTCAAATGGGGCGTTCCCGTTTCCTTCGATTCCCGCCACGTAGTCTACGTTTGGGTAGACGCCCTTTCCAACTACATTACGGGGCTCGGGTATAACGCCGACGGCGAAAGCGGCGAGCTGTACAAAAAGTTCTGGCCCGCCGACCTGCACCTCATCGGCAAGGACATTCTGCGCTTCCATACCATCTACTGGCCGATCTTTTTGATGGCTCTCGGCGAGCCTTTGCCCAAGCAGATCTTCGGGCACCCGTGGCTCAATCGGGAAGGGGAAAAGATGAGTAAATCCAAGGGCAACGTCATCTATGCGGATGACCTCGTCAGGCTCTTCGGCGTGGACGCGGTGCGGTACTTCGTATTGCACGAAATGCCCTTCGATAACGACGGCAGCATCACGTGGGGCATGGTTACGGAACGGGTCAACGGCGAACTTGCCAACGTGCTGGGCAACCTCGTCAACCGCACGGTTGCCATGAGCAATAAGTACTTTGACGGAATTTTGCAAAATACGGGCGTAACCGAACCCGTGGACGCGGAGATTGCGGAAGCGGTGAAAACCTTGAAAGCGAAAGTCGATCAGTCCATGGAAGATCTTCGGGTTGCCGACGCACTGACGGAAATCTTCACTTTGTTCAGAAGGCTGAACAAATACATCGACGAAACTGCGCCCTGGGTGCTGGCAAGAGCGGAAGAGACCAAGCCGAGACTGGCGACGGTGCTGTATAATCTGGCGGACGCCATTCTGGCGGGCGCATCCCTGCTGCATTCGTTTATGCCCGAAACGGCGGAAAAGATTGCGGCGCAGTTCCACGGGAAACTGCGCGGTTACGAAGAGTGCGACTTGCTCGGCGGCATTCCGAACGGTACCAAAGTAACGGATCAGCCGGAGATTCTGTTTGCCCGTATCGATTACGAAAAGCAGATCTTGCCGGAAGAGGAAAAAATCAAACAGGCGCAGATGGCGGAGGTTGCCAAGCCGCAGGAGGACAAGTTGCCCGATATTTCCATAGACGATTTTGCAAAGATCGATATGCGGGTAGGCACGGTCGTTGCGTGCGAAGCCGTTAAAAAGAGCAAGCTTCTGCACGAAACCATCCGCATCGGCGCAGGAAAAACCATTTCCGTACTGAGCGGCATCGCCAAATACTACACGCCCGAAGAGATGGTCGGCAAAAAGGTAATCGTCGTAGTCAATCTGCCCCCTCGCACGATGAAGGGAATGCTTTCGGAAGGCATGGTCGTCTGCGCGGGAGACGGGGACAAAGTCGTGATCGTCTCGCCCGAAAAGGACGTGCCGGACGGAACGAAGCTTTCCTGACGGACTTGACGGAACGAAACCTTCGGAAAAGAGAAAAAACGGTAAAGACAGAAATTATGTATATAGACGTGCATACGCACTTAAACTTTACGGACTTCGGAGATCCGGACGGAACGGTGGAGCGCATTCACGCCGCAGGCGTGGATACGTTCATTAACGTGGGGTACGATCTCCCTTCGTCCGAAACGAGCAGGCAGATAGCGGAACGGTATCCACACGCCTTTTTTACGGCAGGCTTGCAGCCGACCGAGCTGAAAAAGTGTAAGGAGAGCGACTTATACCGCATAGAGGAGCTGGCAAAGCATCCGCTTTGCGTTGCCGTCGGGGAAATCGGGCTCGACTATCATTACGAGGACACGGATAAGCCCTTACAGCATACCATGTTCGTAGCGCAGATCGAGCTTGCAAATTCGCTCGGGTTGCCCGTGCAAATCCACAGTCGGGACTGTGCGGAAGATATGCTTCGGGTTTTGGAGCAGAACGCAGGCAAGCTGACGCACGGCTTTATGCTGCATTGCTACTCCCACAGCGCAGAGATGGCGCTTCGGTTTGCGGAGCTGGGCGCATACTTTTCCTTTGGCGGCACTTGCACCTTCCGAGGCAGTAAAAAGGTAAAAAAATCGGTGCAGGCGTTGCCTATGGAACGCATTTTATCGGAAACGGATTCCCCCTACTTGACGCCCGAACCGCTCAGGGGGGTATTCCCGAACACGCCCGCCAATATCCCGTATATCACCCGGACTTTGGCGGAGCTCAAGGGGCTTTCCGTAGAGGAAACGGCACGCCGCATACGGGAGAACGCCCGAAGGCTGTTTCATAAAATCAGGCTGAACGGATAGAACGGCAGGAAATATAAGGAGAAAAGAGATGAAGAAGTTTGAAGAGATTTACCCGAACGGGTATGAATACGAAGCGTTGGTGCCTTTGGCGGATATGCAACGAGTTTATGCCGTTTGCGAAGCGATGGAAGAGCTGCTCGATAAAATCACGATAGACAATATGCAGCTTTCCCACAGGCTGTACAACTGCTTCCGTAAGGCGAACATCAGGACGTATCTGGAAGCGTTGGAAACGCCGATCGGAGACTTATTGGCTATACGCAACTTCGGCGAGTTCGGAGTAAGGGAACTTTTTTCGAGCGTGACGGAAGAGCATATCAACGAATTATACGCTTACAGTCTGCTTTCTCCGGAGGAAAAGCGGGAGATCCGCAACGGAAAGCTGGCGGAACAACAGCAAAAGCCGGCGGAACAGCAAAAGCCTGCGCCCGAGCGGAACGACAGGAACGAGCAACGGAACAAGGACAAGCCAAACCGCGCGGAGCAGAAGCGCAATAAAAAGGACGCAAGAAGAGAAGAGGAACGGGAAGCCGAACGGGAAGCGGAACGGGAAGCCGAAGCGGAAAAGACCGTTTCGGAAGAAGCGGCGGCTACCGAAGAGGAGTTTACCGAAGTTTCCGCACTGGATAAGGACTTCATTCCGGAAGACGGCGAAGTGCCCGAAGGCTACTACAAGGAACGCTTCTATTCCGCGAGAATCGTCGTGCCCAACGGCGACGAAAGGGCTTTCACCCGTTACTTTGTAAAACAGATAGACAAACTGGACGAAAAGTGCCTGAATACCTCCTTGCCCTACCTTTGCAGCGGCGAGCTCTGCGAGGTGCTCATGCGCTTAAAGCTCTATACCATGGCGGACGTCAAGGAGTACCTTCTGAAGGACGGCAACAAGCAGAAGCTCCTCAAATACAGGGAAGAGCTCTGCGCCGTACTGCACTTTTTAGATAAGGTCATCCGCGTTATGCCCGTGTAAAGGCGCAAGGGCGCAGAGGGCGGCAAAAGCGCAACGGCATACAGGCGCAGGGGCGCAAAAACGGCAGGGGCGCAAAAGGCGGTTTGCGGGCAAACAAAGAGCGTTGCAAACAGGCAAAAAAGCATATTTTTTTACGGATAAAAAAAGAAAGGGATACGGACGGGCGTTGCCGCCTATCCGTTCCCTCTTTTCTTTCGTGAAGCGATCGCAATGATAGTGTACGTAAAAATACGCCGTTTATACGAGGGAGCGGCAAAAGGGGAATTATGGAAGATTTACGTTCGATATTGGCAAAACACGGGTTTTCGTTTAAAAAGCAGTTCGGGCAGAACTTTATTTCGGACACCAATTTATTGAAGCGTATCGTCGCCTTGGCGGAAGTGACCAAAGAGGACACGGTCATAGAAATCGGTTGCGGCGCAGGTACGCTCACGAGGGAAATTTCGGCGGCGGCAGGCAAGGTGTACGCCTTTGAAATCGATAAAAATCTGCAACCCGTGCTTGCCGAAACGCTTTCCGGGTGCGACAATACGGAAGTCATATTCCGGGACTTTTTAAAGTGTAACCTTGCGGAATTCGAGGACGGGCTAAAGGACTACGTAGTCATAGCCAATCTGCCCTACTATATCACGACGCCGCTCATCATGCGCTTCGTGGAGGAGAGCCAAAAGGTAAAGCGGCTCGTAGTCATGGTGCAGGAAGAGGTGGCGGAGCGGTTCTGCGCAGCGGAAAACACGCCCGAATACGGTGCGGTTACGGCGGCGATCGCAAGGCGCGCCGATACGAAGATTGTGGCAAAGGTGGATAAGAGTATGTTCATGCCCCGCCCGCAGGTGGATTCCGCCGTGGTGCGCATGGACTTCGTTCCCGATAAAATCCCCGTAAGGAGCGCAAGGGCGTATCGGGAAACGGTGCGTTGCGCCTTTTTGAGCCGCAGAAAGACGCTGGAAAACAACCTCGTCAACGCCTTCGGGTGGAGTCGGGAACAGGCAAAGGAAGTCATGCAAAGGGCGGGTCTGCCCGAAAAGGTAAGGGGAGAAACGCTTTCCCCCCAAACGCTTGCCGCCCTTTCCGATATCATTTGCGAATATATTGACTGAATTTAAGAATTTTCACCGTTTCATTTTGAGAAATGTTTATTTCTTTTATCATTTTCACCGTCTGTGCCGTTGCATAGGCGGTTTTTTTACGAAAAATCCGCCCGAGCTATTGACAAGCGTTTATATCCGTGTTATGATAGTTTTGTTCCTGTATATGAGTTTGTTTTTGTTAAAATTATTCATATACTGAAATAAAATCACAAAAAATGATAAGGAAAGGACAAAAATGAAGAGCAAAAAGAAAGCTTTCACTTTGGTGGAACTCGTAATCGTAATTGCGGTAATCGGCATTTTAGCCGCCGTGTTGATCCCCACCTTTTCGGGCGTGATCGAAAGGGCGCACGTTGCCGCCGATCAGGCGACCGTCGGGAACATGAACACGCAACTTGCGCTCGGCTCGGTGCGGTATGCGGACTTCAGAATCGCATATGCGGAGGAGGAAATCAACCTGCATACGGCAAGTGGCGCAAGGACCTATCTTTTGGAAAACGGGTTCAAGGATTCCGATTTCACGCCCAAGGCAAAGGATACGGGCTACCTTTACGACAAAACGGAATGTCGGGTGCTGATCGTAAAAGTGGAAAACGGTGCGGCAACGGAGGCGACCTTCCCTGCAAATTACGTTTCGATAGGCTTTACGACGATCGACCCTGCGCTTTACGAAATATTCACGCCCGAGCTGACGCTTACCAATCTGACGGAAGAACAGCACGTACATACGGTAGAAGAGATTCCTGCGGTAGAGCCGACCTGTACGGAACCGGGGCTTACGGAAGGGAAGAAGTGTTCCGTGTGCGGAGAAGTATTGGAAACACAGACGGTGATTCCTGCGGGGCATACGGAAGAGGAGATTCCTGCGGTAGCGGCAACCTGTACGGAACCGGGGCTTACGGAAGGGAAGAAGTGTTCCGTGTGCGGAGAAGTATTGGAAACACAGACGGTGATTCCTGCGGGGCATACGGAAGAGGAGATTCCTGCGGTAGCGGCAACCTGTACGGAACCGGGGCTTACGGAAGGGAAGAAGTGTTCCGTGTGCGGGGAAATATTGCAAGCGCAGACGGAGATTCCTGCAACGGGGCAGCATAAGGATGAAAATAGCGATAATCAATGCGACGTTTGTAGCGTATTCCTTATTGCTTACAGCCTGAACGGCGAAACCAAGACGGCGAGCGTGAGTCCCGATAACGTAACGGTGGATGACGGCGGCTACAGGTTTGCAAACGGCGCATACCTGCAGACGGCAGCCGTTACAGATGCCGTTGCAAAAGGAATTGCCGTTTCCATGTGGACGAGAAAGATCAACAACGACTGGAACAGAATGGTCGGCGTGATTTTGGATACGCTCACGATCAACAGTGCGTCTTTACAGAACGTCAACCTGAGTATGACTGCAGGCAATCTGAGTCTGGCAAAACAAGATACTCCGACTTCCCGACTTTGGGAAATCTATCCCGGTAAATCCGGGGCAGGAAGCTCTTTGAATCAGAACGCGTGGTGGCTGATGGATATGTATGAAAAGTATACGACAGACGAAGCATGGTATTATCAGACGTACGTGATTTCGGCAGACGGTATCGTTTCCATGTATTCCAACGGTATTCTCGCTTACCGATATAACAACTGCCAAGGAACCGTAAATGAAATCTATCAGACGATTTCCACAAATGACATGATGAAGAAGTTTTTGGAGGCAGCGCAAAGTTCGGGTGTGCGCATAGCGGAATGCAACGGCAGCGACACGTATGCGAGCGTGAAGGATATCTCCGTTACCTATGCGATGAACGATGCGGAGGTGAAAGAAGCTTATGATAACATCGTGGGCATTATCGAAACGGTGGGCAATGAGGGTTGTACCACGACTATCGACGAGAAAGTAACCTCGACGGAAATAACGCTGGGCGTCGGGGAGTCCGTAATGTACGACTTCTTCAACTATAACAAAGGCGGTGCATTATGGAATAACTTCGTCGTAAAGACTACGGCTCAAAATAATCCGGTTCGATTTATCCGTGCGGATAATTGGGCGTTTGTGGATGGATCCGTTGAACCCAATATTGGTATTTGTTCGAACAATAATACGTTTACGCAAGCACAGATGAACGGCGCAAGGGTGCAGATGACGGTTACCAACAACGGCAGCTCCATTATTACGGAAGCAACGATCACGACCGCCGGCGGTGATAGGCAGGAATATAAGATCACAATCGAGAATGTCACGATCACCTCGCTCACAGTATGCCTGACGGTGGACCTTTCCTATTTGACCCTGTATAAAGCGCAGAAGGCGTGAGGGAAGCGGAATCTTCGGATCGTCCTGTAACGGGGTAAAAAAGAAAAAACGGCGGATATGCGCAAAAAAGCGCATATCCGTTTTTCATAAAGATTTTGAACGGGAAATTTTTTCTTTCGGGCATAAAGGGCAGGATAGCCGCATATAGTACGGTAAAAGCAATATCGGAGGATTTTATATGGATAACGAAGAAGAAAGCTCGGACTATGCCGAAATGCTGGAGATTCCCGTGCGCACGCTGAACGTGATCAGGAAAAAGGGAAAGAAGCGGACTGCGGACGAAAAGGACGACGTGATCGGCGCAGTGAACGAACGGGTCAATACGGGCGAGTACGACACCGCCGCAAGTGAAGTCATCACGACCAAACCGAAAAGGGGAGCGGCGATTGCGCTCACGGTGGAATTTGCGGTTGCCTGCGCACTCTGCGCCGTCATCTTTCTGACCAACATTTTCATGCAGAATTCGGCGATCAACGCCTTTATGGGCGGATTATTCCATAAAACCGCAGGGGAAACGGTGGATAACCGAGGCTATGCGGAAGTGGCTCTCTCCTCCCCCGTAAGCGAGCTTGCCGGCGACGTGGAAGTAACCGTTTCCGCAAACGGAATCATTTCCTTCACGGCGGCGTGTTCCGTGTATCCCATGGCAAACGGCAAGGTAACCGCAGTGGAGAAGACGGAAGAAGGGTATAACCTTTCCATTGCCTACACGACTACCTTTTCCACGGTGATCGGGGGCTTGGATACCGTGTACGCTGCCGTCGGGGACGAAGTGCCTGCCAATCTGCCCGTAGGCAGAACGAACGGGGAAAGAGAAGTGCGGGTTATGCTCTATTCGGAAGGAGTGCTCCTGCATAACTATACCTTTGCGGACAACAACTTCACGTGGCAGGTTTAAAAAAACGCAGGCAACGTAAAAAGAGCGAATCGGAGCGGACGGACGGAAAGAAGAGCAGGATTTCCGTCCATCCGCTCTTTTTGCTTCTGGGAGTCTGGTATTCCATGACGGGCAAAGCGGGGCTCTTTTTCGTGTCGGTGGCGGCGGCGCTCCTGCACGAGGCGGGGCATTCGCTGGTGGCGGCAAGGCTCGGGTACAAGGCGGAGCGGATAGAGCTTCTGCCCTGCGGCGCCGTGCTCAAAGTGAATACTCTGGGCATTTCCCCTGCGGACGAGATTCTGCTTGCCGCAGGCGGACCGCTCGTCAACCTCTGCTGCACGGTCTGCTTTTTTGCGCTCTGGTGGTTTTTGCCGGATACCTACGCCTACACGGATACGGCGGCGTACCTTTCGCTGTTTTTAGCCGTCGTCAATCTGTTGCCCTTCTTCCCCTTAGACGGCGGCAGAGTGCTGTGCGCCCTGCTTTCTATTCGCCTGCAACGGGAAAGAGCCGTGCGAGTCTGTAAAATAATCACGGCGATCGGAGCGGCGAGTCTTTTGGGCATCTTTTTCTACCTCGTAATCGCTTGCCGTGCGGAGTGGAACGTAACCGTGCTGTTCTTTGCCGGTTTTTTGACTGCCGGGTGCTTCCCGGACAGTCGGAATACCTATCGAAAATGGAATTTTGCCTTGGGCGACAGTTTCAAGCGGGGATTGGAGGTGCGGCGCATTGCCGTGGACGAAGCCTGCACGGTGAAGAAGGCGATCGCCTTTCTGCGTGCGGATAAATATCTCCTATTCGACGTGTACGGAAAAGACGGGGAAAAGAAGGCGGAGATAACGCAGTCGGAACTGTGGACGATTTTTGAAAAGGGCAACTTATACAGCAGGATATACGAAGGGAATTTTTAAAAAAGTGCGGAAAAATCCTTTACTTTTGCGTTTATCTGTGCTAATATAGATATGTACGGAGACAAAGCCGATCGAAGACTCGACGTTCCGCTTTGTCTTACGCTCATAAAAACTTTCCATGGAGGATAAAATAATGGAAGAAAAGAACTTGATGGATATGTCCAAATCCGAAATCATTGCAACGTACGGTCTTGCCGCAAACGACACGGGTTCCCCCGAAGTGCAGGTTGCGCTTCTGACCTACAGAATCAACCACCTCAACGAACACCTTGCAAGCCATAAGCAGGATAATCATTCCCGCAGAGGGCTTTTGAAGATGGTCGGTCAGCGTCGGAATCTGCTCAAGTATCTTGAAGCAAAAGATATCGAAAGATACAGAGCTTTGATCAGACGCCTTGGTTTGAGAAAATAATTGGATAAAAACAGGCGGAGTGCTTTTCGGGCTTTTTGGGAACATTCCGCCTTTTTTTCATAAAAATCGACGTATAAAGCAAGGGCTTTATGCGCAAAGAAAAGAACAGATAAAGGAGCAATCACAATGACAAGCACTTACAGAGAATTCAAAACGACCATCGCCGGCAGAGAAGTCATCGTGGAAACGGGCAAGTATGCGGAACAGACCAACGGTTCCTGCGTGATCCGTTGCGGCGAAACCGCCGTTATGGTCAACGTTTGTATGTCCGCAGCGCCTCGGGACGGAATGGATTTCTTCCCCCTGCAGGTAGACTACGAAGAAAAAATGTATGCCGTAGGCAAAATCCCCGGCGGGTTCAAAAAGAGAGAAGGCAGAGCCAGCGACAAGGCGATCTTAGTCAGCCGCCTCATCGACCGCCCCATCCGCCCGCTCTTCCCCAAGGGACTTTATAACGACGTAGTCGTTATCTGCACCGCCCTTTCCGTAGACCCCGATATTTCCCCCGAGCCTTTGGCTATGCTCGGCTCTTCCATCGCCCTCTCCATTTCCGATATTCCCTGGGCAGGCCCCACGGGTTCCGTCGTGGTCGGCATGATCGACGGCGAATATATCCTCAACCCCACCGTTGCGGAAAAGGAAAAGAGCGCGCTGCACCTGAGCCTTTCCGGCACGGCGGACGCCATTATGATGGTAGAAGCGGGCGCAAAGGAAATTTCCAACGACGAAATGGTCAACGCCATTTTGTTCGGCCATGAAGAAATCAAGCGGCAGTGCGCCTTCGTCAATTCCATCGTAGCGGAAATCGGCAAGAAGAAGCTGGATATGCAGCTTTACCATATTCCCGAAGACCTCGATAACGAAGTTCGCGCATACGCTTCCGAAAAGCTCGACTGGGCGCTCGATACCTTTGACAGACGGGAAAGAGAGGAAAGACAAGCCGAAGTGGAAGCGGACGTTCTTGCGCACTTTGCAGACGTTTACGCAGACAAGACGAGAGAGATCAAGGACTCCCTCTACTATATCACCAAGGAAAAAGTCCGCGCGAAGATCTTAGACAAGGGCGTTCGTCCCGACGGCAGAACTTTGACGGAAGTCCGCCCCATCTGGTGCGAACACGGCGTTCTGCCCAGAGCGCACGGTACGGGCGTGTTCACGAGAGGGCAGACGCAGGTACTCACGACCTGTACGCTCGGTATGCTCTCCGAAGCGCAGAAGCTGGAAGGTCTGGATGAAGAAACGGAAAAGCGGTATATGCACCAGTACAACTTCCCCGGCTATTCCACCGGTGAAGCCAAGGGTCTGAAGAGCCCGGGCAGAAGAGAAATCGGTCACGGCGCTTTGGCGGAAAGAGCGCTCCTGCCCGTCATTCCTTCCCCCGAAGAATTCCCGTATGCGCTCCGCCTCGTTTCCGAAGTCATGAGCTCCAACGGCTCCACTTCGCAGGCGTCCGTCTGCGGTTCCACCCTTGCGCTCATGGATGCGGGCGTTCCCATCAAGGCACCCGTTGCAGGCTGCGCCATGGGGCTCATTAAGGACACGAAGAGCGACCGTGTCGCCATCATGACGGATATTCAGGGGCTTGAGGACTTCCTCGGCGATATGGACTTCAAGGTAGCCGGCACGAGAAAGGGTATCACCGCCATTCAGATGGATATCAAGATCAAGGGCATCGACGAGCGGATTTTGAGACAGGCCATCGCACAGGCAAACGACGGCAGAGAGCACATCCTCGGCAAGATGCTGGAATGCCTCCCTGCGCCCAATCCCAATCTCTCCGTTTATGCGCCTAAGATCGTTTCCTTCCAGATCGATCCCGAAAAGATCGGCGACGTTATCGGCAAGAGCGGTAAGGTCATCAAGCAGATCATGGAAGAAACGGGTACGCAGATCGAATTCAACGAGGACGACAGCGGTAAGGGCAGCATTTCCACGTACGGACCGATCGAAAATGCGGAAAGAGCCAAGAACATCGTGCTTGCCATCGCACACGAACCGGAAGTCGGCGACCGCTACATGGGTACCGTCGTTCGTATTTTACAGTTCGGCGCATTCGTACAGCTCTGCCCGGGCAAGGACGGCATGATCCATATCTCCAAGCTCTCCAACCGCAGAGTGGAAAAGGTGGAAGACGTAGTGAATATCGGCGATACCGTGGAAGTCGAAGTCATCAAGATCGGCGACAAAGGCATCGACCTCAAGCTCATCCGTTGCGTAGAAGTGTAAACAATGCGCAATTTGCAATGAGCAATTGAGAATAAACCGTAAATAATCAAATTTACCGCAGAGTTTCGTAGCGAAACTCTGCGGTTTTTGATAAGGGGGTAACCTTCTATCCTGCAAGGCACCGCCCAAAAACGGCTGACTTGCGTCATAAAATGTTTACTGAAAAATGAAAAAAATTTTAATATGACATATTTTGTCATATTTTTGAGGTATAATACTTGCATATAGCAGGAAATGACTGTATAATGAAATTATAAAAAAGTATTGTACTTTGCACGTTATAATATTGAAAACGGATACGGATAACCGATAAAAGGAAAGTGCGTTCCAAAGCGAGCGAAAGGGAGGAAGCGTAATGACGGAAAGAGACGAAGAGTATTATGCGCATATCGATATAAATAGCGGTAGAAAACAGACGCTTTCAGAGCATCTTTATAACGTGGCGAGGCGGGCGCAGGAAATACTGACGCCGTTCGGCATGGGGAATACGGGGTATTTAATCGGGTTATTGCACGATATGGGGAAATTTTCAACGCAATTTCAGCAATACCTTTGCAAGGCGGCGAACGGGGAAAAGGTAACGCGGGGAAGCGTTACGCATTCTACGTGCGGAATGCAGTATCTTTTTGAATTTTACGGCGAGGATAGAAGAAAGCCAGCCGTGGAATTATGCGGATTCGCAGTTGCCTCCCACCACGGACTGATGGACTGCGTGGATACGGAAAACAACAGCGTATTTTTCAAAAAACAGGAAAATCAAGACAAAAAACAGTATTCGGAATGCAAAAAGCGTTACGAGCAAATTTTTAAGAGAGAGGAAACCGAAAAATTATTAGAAAAGGCAACGGAAGAGCTGGAAGAGCTGGAAGAGAAAGCCCGGACAAAATTGAAATCGTTTGAATGGGGCGAGCTTGCCAGAATGGTATTATCCGCATTGATCGAGGCGGATCATGCGGACACCGCCGCATTTACGGACGGGCAGCCCGAGTGCAAGCAAGAACGGGAAGAGACGGAGCGTATTTTCCGCTCGATGCGAGAAAATGCGGAGCGCAACGTTAAAAAGCTCGAAGAAACTGCGGCGCATCTGCCGATCAATGGTGTACGCAGAGAAATATCGAGGCAATGTAAGGAAAGCGCCGTGCGGGAAAGCGGCGTATACCGACTGTCCGTTCCGACGGGTGGCGGAAAGACGTGCGCCGCGCTTCGGTTTGCGTTAAACCATTGCCTTTTGCACCAAAAAAGGAGAATTATTTATACGGCGCCGCTTTTGACCGTGCTCGATCAGAATGCGGACGAAATACGAAAGCTTGTCGGGGAAGAAAACGAAAGATACGTGTTGGAACATACGTCCGATATCGTAAAATCGGAGTTTTCCGAAGAGGAGGCGGAACGGTACGAACGGCTTTCCTGTTCCTGGGACAGCCCCGTTATCGTTACGACGCAGGTGCAGCTGTTACATACCTTTTTTGCGGGAAAGAGTCGGAATATCCGAAGATTTCATTCGCTTTTCGGCTCGGTCATCATCATCGACGAGGTGCAGAGTGTTCCGCTGAAACTGACCAATCTGTTCAACGATACCGTAAATTTTCTGGCAAAAGTATGCGATTGCACAATCGTTTTGTGTTCGGCTACCCAACCAAAACTGAGTAAGGCGATAGAAGAAAAAAATAAAGAGAAAAAGTTTTTAAAGCCGATCAAGGATTGCGGCACCCTCGTAACGCTGACGAGCGAACAAATAAAAGTTTTTGAAAGAACGCGCATAGTCAATTTGCTTTCCGAGGGGGGATATTCCGAAGATCAGCTGGCGGATAGGATTTTATCCCTTTCGGACAAAAAAAGCGTTCTGCTTATCTGCAACACCAAAAAACAAGCCGCTTCTATCTTTCGTCGGTTGCAATACCATAAAGACGGGTTCGCACTCTTCCATTTATCGGCGGGAATGTGTAAGGCGCACAGGCAGGACGTTTTAAAAGAGGTAGAGCAGTCTTTGCAGAGCGATTCAAGAACGGTACTCGTTTCCACGCAGGTGGTGGAAGCGGGCGTCGATATTTCTTTTGAATGCGTCATTCGCCTGCTTGCGGGCGTGGACAGCCTGGCGCAGTCGGCAGGGCGGTGTAACCGTCATGGCGAATTCGGCAAAGTATGCGACGTGTACCTGGTAAAGATGCA
Source organism: uncultured Clostridia bacterium (assembly GCA_945833955.1). Lineage (GTDB taxonomy): Bacteria > Bacillota > Clostridia > Christensenellales > Borkfalkiaceae > CAMAGA01. Next base: position 6,745 of record CAMAGA010000003.1, on the reverse strand, counting down.
GGATGAAAATTTAAAGGCGTTCAAGGAGATGGAAATGGCGCAGAAAGCTACGGAAGGCGTAGCGCGCTTTTCGTCCGATTTGTTATCGGCAGAGGCGATCGAAAGATATTATAATACATTCTATCAAAGATTCGAGCCCGAAGAATTAAGCTTTCCCATCCGGGAGCCTATCCGTAATACCCTGTATCAGTTGTTATCCACAGGTTTTTACGGCAGATACGGAAAAAACTATTTCTGTAACCAGGCGTTCAGGACGGCGGGCGAGAAGTTTCGGGTATTCGACGAAGAATCGTATACGGTGATCGTTCCGTATAAAGAGAGCATGGCTTTGTATGCGGAGTTGTTTACGGCGCGGGCGGAAAAGGATATAGAGTACGTAAAAAGTATTCTGGAAAAATTGAAACCTTATACCGTCTCCCTCTACCGTTACCGGAAAGCAAAGATAGAGGACAATTACGGTTTGACAAGTAAAGAGGTTTTCGGGCAAACCGTGTATTGCCTGGAAGAAGGATTTTATGACGAAACGGGAGTTTCGGAAGAAGATATACGTTTAAAAGGAGGTTTTTAATGCACGAGAACAAAGTTGAATTCGAGGTCTACGGACCATACGCGCTCTTTTCCGACCCGGTTACGCGCGTGGGAGGGGAAAAGTGTACCTATCAGATTCCGACTTACGAGGCGATCAAGGGCGTGTTGCACAGCATTTACTGGAAGCCTACGATCATCTGGATTATCGACGAGGTGAGGGTAATGAATCCCGTTCAGATGGAGAGCAAAGGGGTTCGGCCGATAAAATACAAAAGAAGCCGTAAACGCGAAGAAGCGGAAAACGATTTATCCTACTATACGTATTTAAAGGATTGCCGATACCAGGTAAGAGCGCATTTCATCTTTAACGACAACCGCCCCGAGCTGGCGGCGGACAGGAATGAAAACAAACATCATAACATTGCAAAGCGTGCCGTTCAAAAGGGCGGACGGCGGGACGTTTTTCTGGGTACGAGGGAATGTCAGGCGTACGTTGCGCCCTGCGTTTTCGGCGAAGGGAAGGGGTATTACGACGATATTCCGCTGATGAGCTTCGGAAGAATGGTACACGGATTTACCTATCCCGACGAGGCGTATTCGGAAGAGACCAAGGGAAAGCTGACCGTTCGGTTCTGGAATGCGGAAATGCGGAACGGCGTCATTCGGTTCCCCAAGCCGTGGGAATGTATCGGCAACAATCAAAGGATAATCAAGGAGTATTCCATGAAACCGTTCGGAAGGGAGCATGAGAATATAAAGAGCGTGGAGGAGGAAGAAAGTGAGCTGGCCGCAAAAGTGTATTCAGACGTATGACGATAATCTGCACCTGGCAGGAAAAACGACGGCTACGATAAAATATCCGTTGACGCCGCTGTTTTTCATCAGTCAGAAAGTGCAGATAGAAATAGAATTAAGCGAGCAGGCAACCTTTATAACGGCTGCGAGACTGGAAAATGAGGATACCCTGATTCCCGCTACCGAGAGTTCGGGGGGAAGATCCTCGGGGATTGCAGCGCATCCGCTCTGCGATAATCTGGGATATCTGGGAATGGCGGATAAAGGAAAACCGTATTCCGAAAAATTCAAGGCGTACAGAAAGGAATTGAGCGCCTGGGCGGAAAGCAAATTTACGCACGAAATTCCACAGATCGTGCTTGCGTACGTAGATCAAAAGACGGTGCTGACCGATCTGGAACAGGCAGGCGTAATCGAGCGAGGTGCGCCGAAGGATAAAATAGAAAAACTCATGGTGCGGTTCGTGATTCAGAAAGAGAACGGGGAGCGGGAATCCTGCGCAACCTGCGAAAGTTTATTCCGTGCCTACGAGGCGTATTATCTTTCCAATTACAAAGAAGAGGAAAACGACTTGTGCTATCTGACGGGAGATACCGTTCCGATCGCAAGCAATCATCCGAAAGGAATTTATAACGGCGCATACGGAGCGAAACTGATTTCTGCGAACGATAATACGAATTACACGTTTCGCGGTCGGTTCAGCACGGGGGACGAGGCGCTATGTATCGGTGCGGTAGCCTCGCAAAAGGTGCATAACGCTCTCAGGTGGGTGATTGCCAATCAAAGATATATCTGCGGAAACCGTGTATTCGTTGCGTGGAATACGCAAAAAACGGACATTGCAAAACCGTGGTCTTTGGCAATGGACGAGGATGAAGAGGAAGCAGAAACGGATTCTTTCACCATGCCGGAATATCAGGAAAAGCTGAAACGGTATCTGAACGGACAACTGCAGGCGTTGGAAAAGGTCGATCGGGACGTGCAGGTAATGTCCTTACAGGCGGCGACGACGGGCAGACTATCGATTACGTACTACAACGAGCTGGATGGCGACGTCTACTTTCAACGCATTGCGCAATGGTACGGCGATTGCTGTTGGTTCTTCTTCCGGAAAGAGAAAGGAAAGGAAACGGTAACTTCGCCCAAGCCGATAGATATCGTCAGATATGCGTTCGGAACGGAAAGGGAAAATCCAAAAAATGAAAAGGTAAAAAATAAAAAGCCGGGAAAGTATATAGATGTAAACGAAGACGTCTTAACAGAGCAGATGCAAACGGTTTTTCACAGCATTCTCGACAATGCGCCCATACCAAACCATATAAAGCAGGCTTTGGTAACGAAGTGTATGTGCAGGCAGGCGTACGAAAAAGGACATTATTCGCAACTGATGCGGATTACCTGCGCTGTTTTACGTAAATATTACAAAGATAAAAACAAGGAGGTCAAAATGGAACTGGACAATCAGGAACGGGACAGAAGCTATCTGTTCGGCAGAATTCTGGCAGTAGCCGAAAAGGTGGAGCGGAGCACGTATAACAAGGAAGAGCAAACGAGGGAACCGAACGCAATCAGGCTGTGGTCTGCATTCGTGCAACACCCTATGGCAACGTGGAATACTTTAGAAGAGTTACTGCATCCGTATTATCAGAAGTTGAACCCGGGAAGTCGGATGTTTTTTCGGAATCTGATTTCGGAAATCGTATCTCTTTTCCGGGAAGAGGATATGGCGGACAGAAACAGACAGTTGGAGGATACGTATCTCTTCGGATACTACCTGCAAAGACGGGAACTCTTTAAAAAATCAAACGAAAACGAAAATAATGAAATTGAGGAGGAATAAAAATGGTACTTCAGAATAAAATCGACTTTTGCATCCTGGTAACGGCAACGAACTGCAACCCGAACGGCGATCCTTTGAACGGCAATCGCCCGAGGACGAGCTATGACGGATTCGGAGAAATTTCCGACGTCTGCATCAAGCGAAAAATCCGCAATCGGATGATCGATATGGGGAAAAACGTATTCGTTCAGTCGGACGACAAATGCGTGGATGGGTATTTCTGTTTAAAAGATAGAGCGGAGGCTGTTCTGAAAGAGAAAAACAAGGAAGACAATGTAAAAAAAGCTTGTCAGACGTGGCTGGACGTGCGCACTTTCGGACAGGTGTTTGCATTTAAAAAGAATAACGATAATTCGGAAAACGTAGTCTCTGCGCCCGTTCGCGGACCCGTCAGCATCAGAGCAGGCATCAGCTGTTCTCCCGTGGACGTTACTTCGATGCAGATTGTAAAAAGCGTAAACAACGAACCGGGCGAGAAGAAATCTCCGGATACGATGGGAACCAAACACAGAGTCAACTTCGGGTTGTATAAAATCATGGGTTCCGTCAACGTACAGCTTGCGGAAAAGACGGGATTTTCGGAGGAAGACGCAGAGATCTTAAAAGAGTGTTTGCGCACGCTGTTCGTGAACGACGCGTCTTCCGCCCGTCCCGACGGCTGTATGGAAGTCGTGAAAATGTACTGGTGGAAACACAATTGCAAAGAGGGGCAATATTCTGCCGCAAAAGTACATAATTCCGTGCAGGTAACCTTAAAAACAGAGGGTACCGCACCCAAATGCTATGAAGATTACGAAGTCGTGCTTACCGAACCGGAAGGCTTGGCTGTGGAAGAAGTCATCTGAAGATGGAATATGCGGAAGAAGATTATTTAATGCTTTCCGGAATTCAGCACTTTTTATTCTGCCGTCGGCAATGGTGTCTTATCCATATCGAGCAAGTATGGGCAGAGAACCTGCGGACGGCGGAGGGAAGGGTGTTGCACGACCGCGTGCACGATCCGTTTTTTACCGAATCGAGAAAAGACGTGCTTTATTCCAGAGCGATGCCCGTTCATTCCGGGCGAATGGGCATTGCAGGGGAATGCGATTTGGTGGAATTTCAAAAGAGTAAGAGCGGCGTGGCGTTGTTTCATCGGGAAGAACTTTACGAAATTTATCCGATCGAGTATAAAAAGGGGAAACCGAAAGAGAGCGAATGCGACGTTCTGCAGCTTACGGCAGAGGCAATGTGCCTGGAAGAAATGTTCCTGACGGAAATCAAGGAGGGTGCTCTTTACTACGGGGAGGTCAAAAGTCGGCAGAAAGTCGTGTTTACGGACGATATGCGCAAAAGGGTAATCGAAGTTTTTTCGGAAATGCACTCTTTGATGAACCGAGGATATACGGTAAAAGCAAAAATGACCAAGAGCTGTAACGCCTGTTCTTTGCAGGACGTGTGCCTGCCCAAGCTTGCAAAAAACGATCGTGCGGCGCAATACAATCGGGAAATTCCGGAAGGTCTATGAAAAAATTATTGAATACTTTATACGTAACTACGGAAAACGCCTATCTGTCTTTAGACGGCGAAACGGTCGTTATTTTATCCGAGGGGCAAGAGCCGGGAAAAATCCCGCTGCATTTATTCGAAGGAATCGTTACCTTTGGCTATACGGGCGCGAGCCCTGCGCTGATGGGGAAGTGTGCGGAATACAATAAACAGATCGTATTCTTAACGCCGCAGGGGAAATTCCTCGCCCGTTCCATCGGGAAACAGTACGGGAATATCCTTTTGCGGAAAAAACAGTTCGCACTGTCCGAACAGGGCAGATTTCAGATTGCCAAAAATATGATTTCTGCAAAACTGTATAATTCTTCCTCGGTCATCCGAAGAGCGATCAGCGATTATCCCCGGCGGTTGGATTGTCAGACTTGGGGTGAGTCGGAAAGGGTTTTGAAACAAAATGCCAAAGCCGTTTATTGGTTGAAAGATGCGGAGTCTCTTCGCGGAATCGAAGGGGCAAGCGCGGTAAGTTATTTTTCGGTGTTCGACCAATTGATTTTGCAACAAAGGGAAAGCTTTCGTTTTCAGGGCAGATCGCGGCGACCGCCGTTGGATAACGTAAACGCATTGCTGTCTTTCGGATACGCCTTACTGACCTCTATGTGTGTGAGCGCATTGGAAACGGTAGGGCTGGATCCCTATCTCGGCTTTTTCCATGCGGATAGACCGGGAAGGTGTTCGCTGGCGCTGGATTTGGAAGAAGAGTTCAGAGCTTACCTCGTCGATCGGTTCGTTTTATCGCTCATCAATCGAAAAATGATAACGGAGAAAGCGTTTTACCAAAAAGAGAACGGTGCCGTTCTTTTGACGGACGAGGGAAGAAAATCGTTTTTAACGGCATGGCAGGAAAGAAAAAAAGAGGTGATCGTCCATCCTTTTTTGAAGGAAAAAGTGGAAGTGGGGCTTTTACCGTACGTGCAGGCAATGCTGTTGGCGAGGTTTTTACGAGAGGATCTGGATGAATATCCGCCTTTCCTTTGGAAGTAAGTTTATGTTGGTTTTGATTTCATACGACGTGAATACCGAAGACGCCAAGGGGCGCAGTCGGTTAAGAAAAGTGGCACGGGAATGCGAAAATTACGGACAGCGTGTGCAGAATTCCGTATTCGAATGTCTTTTGGACGCCGCACAGTTATGCGTGGTGAAAGATAAGATTTTAAAAATTATCGATACGTCAAAAGATAATTTGCGTATATATTGTCTTGGAAATAATTATAAAGAAAAGGTGGAATCCTTCGGGAAGAAACCGGATTTTGCGCAAGATGCCCCGATGATTATTTAGTGCGAACGTTATGCGCACAGAAATTTGCGCGCAGGTTCGCACGGAAAAATAAGGCATTAGGGGTAAAAATTGTATCATATGGATACGAACGTCATATTTTAAGAAAAGGAATATGACAAAAATAAAGCATTTTCTTCAAAAAATGCAGTCACACCTCGCCCGAGGTGCGTGGATTGAAATCTGCATGTCCGCATTCTGGTAAATCAGATATACGGTCACACCTCGCCCGAGGTGCGTGGATTGAAATCTGCATGTCCGCATTCTGGTAAATCAGATATACGGTCGCACCTCGCCCGAGGTGCGTGGATTGAAATAGAAGAGTTATCCGTAAATTTCAAGCGCCCCTTCGTCGCACCTCGCCCGAGGTGCGTGGATTGAAATCACGATCTGGCGCATGTATTATACGATGTACGGAGGTCGCACCTCGCCCGAGGTGCGTGGATTGAAATGATTCAATGTGCGATCCTGTGGAATCCAAATACAAGTCGCACCTCGCCCGAGGTGCGTGGATTGAAATATGATAAACCTTCCTTATATTTTATTTGCCCCGATGTCGCACCTCGCCCGAGGTGCGTGGATTGAAATAAGTCCCTTATTACTACTTGATAATTTGATTTTGTCGCACCTCGCCCGAGGTGCGTGGATTGAAATAAGCGCCCCTTCGGGGCGGGGGTAAACCCGTCAGTCGCACCTCGCCCGAGGTGCGTGGATTGAAATCATGCATAAAATCACAGATATTTCCCCGTCGGCGTCGTCGC
>CAMAGA010000002.1 GCA_945833955.1 uncultured Clostridia bacterium | reverse complement strand
AAAACGGGTAGGCAGTTAAAACCTACCTACCCGCAAATTCCCCAAGAGTATTTAACATTTTGGGTTCACTTCACTTTGCGCCCGTTCTTTTATTTTATTTTTTGATTTTTGGGTTTTGCAGAAATGCAATGATTTTCGGCTTGTCCTGTCTGTATTTTACGATAAGCCGTATGAGAAGCCCCAAGGCGATGAGCAGTACGAAGCCAAAGCCGTAAGCGGAAAGCTCGTTTTTTTGCACGATGGCGGAAACGAGCGTTGCTAAAGAACCGAGGATGCAGAATACGATCAGAAGTTCCACGATGCGGTCGAAGTGGAAATGCCCCTTGACGTGATCTTCGTATACTTTGCCCGCAAAGCAGAGCGGAATTTTATCTTCCCTGCCATTGCTTTTGATGCGGGCGTATTCTACCCAAATCGAATCGTTTTTGCGTTCCGTTTTAAAGTTCCCTTCCTTGCCGGAACAGCTCTTCCAATCGTGATCGGAAACGGGTATGCGCATAAATTACTCACCTCTCAGAATAAAAAGTCGTTTTTTGGCGCGGGTGACGGCGGTATACAGCCAGCGCGCTTTATCGGCGAAGGCGTAGGATTCATCGAATACGGCAACATAATCGAATTCCGAGCCCTGCGCTTTGTGGCAGGTGATGGCGTGGGCAAGCTCGAAGCGGTTGAGCCGCAATTCCAGAGCTTCGTCGTCCTTATCTCCCCGTTTGTCGCCCTTCGGAACGAAGGACCCGTCGGAAAGGGCAAGCACCGTCTGCCCGAAGTCGTAGGCGTACTCCCCTTGCAGAAAGATGCCCGTATCGAACACGAGGTCGGCTATCACGTCCTGTAAAAACTCCGCCCGAAAGTTCAGTTGCCCGATATCCTGTTCGTACGTGCGCACGTCGTGCGCATAGCCGATGATGCCGTTTACCAGATTGTAACGCTCCTCGTAGTCCACGAAGGTTTCCCAGTTGTTGAGCGTACAGATGATCTTTTCGTTTTCCTGCGGCAGGGGATTGCGGACGTCGTAGCCAAGGAGGGAACGGATTTCCCGATTGATCTTATGTCGGGTGGCATTTCTGCCCACGATGATCTGATCGGCGTGCAAAAGCATCTTTTTCCGGTCTTCCGCATAATGCCAATTATCCACGCGGCTTGCAGGCAGGATATGTACGTCGCCCGTTTTGGGGTCGCCCAAGTTGCAATAGGGCAGGCGTTCGCCGTTCCTTGCCTTGGTGGCAATCTGAATGATGGGGTTATCCCACGCCTGCCGCACGATGTCCGTTAAGGTAAAGTCGGGGGAGGAAAGCAGGGTGTTCGTTCCGCCTACGGGCGGCAGCTGCGCCGTATCGCCGCAGAGCAGGCATTTTACGCCAAAGCTGAAAAGGTCCTGCAACATATTGTCGCTCACCATGGAAACTTCGTCTACGATGATGAGTTTGATGGCGGAATCGATGTCCGGTTTTTTGCGAAAGACAATCCGCCTTCTGCGTACTTCCTTGCCCTGCACGATTTCCACGTATTCCTCTTCTATCGTCTGATAGATGAGCCGATGTACCGTTCCCGCCTTGGTCCCCTTGCGGATAATGACGGTTGCCGCCTTGCCCGTAGGGGTAACGAACATGGCGGAAACGTCCGGTTCCAGTTTTAAATCCACGTTGACGATGCGGGAAATCAGCGTGGTCTTGCCCGTGCCGGCATAGCCGGCAAGCACGAAATACTGCTTGGGGGAATCGTGGTACCAATCCAGAATTTCCTTTCTGGCACGCTTCTGGGATTGCGTCCATTCGATTTCTTCCGTTGTAGCCATTGCATCGCCTCCTTTGTAGCGAATATATGTTTCCTGTCTTCGGCGCAAAAAGAGGGAACGGCTTCCCGTGGGTGGTCGGTAAAACCGTTCCCTGTTTTTTAGCGGAATAGTAAACCGTTATACGGTGTATTTTTCTTCCAGAGCGGGGGCGGAATCGAGTTCCGCCTTCTTGGCTTCGTATCCCTTTTTGCCGAGCAGCGCAAAGGTTGCCTTTTTGCCTGCTTCCACGCCGGGCTGGTTGAACGTGTCTATGTTGAGCATTGCGCCTGCGTAAGCCGTCTGCAATTCAAACAGGAACATGAGCTGACCGAGCGTAAATTCGTTGACCTCGGGCAGATAGATGGTATAGTTCTGTCTGCCTGCCTGCATGAGCGCATAGGCGGTAGCCTTGTTTTCCGCCTGAATGAGTTCTTCCATGGTATGACCGGTCAGGAAGCTTACGTCGGGAATGTCGTCGCAACCGAAGCCCTGCGGGATTTCCATCTTTTCCTGATAGGAATCCACGGAGATGAAGGTAACGACTTTATCGTAAGGACCTTCCGTATACAGCTGTACCTGCGAGTGCTGGTCGGTAACGCCGAGCGACTTGACGGGCGTCTGCCCTACGTTGCAGGGCTTTCCGTCGTTGGTTACGTTCTTGCCCAAGGACTCCGCCCAAAGCTGACAGTACCAGTCCGCCATGAGTTTGAGGTTATCGGAATAGGGCATCATGACGCCGATATTCTTGCCGTTCTGCATGGCGAGCGTCTGCAATACGGCGCACGTCAAGGCAGGGTTCTTTGCCATATCCTTGGAGCGGCACATATTGTCCATATAAGCCGCACCGGAAAGCATGGCGCGGATATCCAGACCGAGCACTGCCGCCGGAAGCAGACCGACGGGGGAAAGCTCGGAAAATCTTCCGCCTACGCCGTCGGGCAGGACGTACTTTTTGACCGTTCCGCCGAGGGCTTTGTCGATTTTGATGAGGTTGCCCCTTGCGCCGTCCGTGGTGAAGATGACGTTCTTTGCGATGTCCACGCCTGCATTTTTGAGGATTTCGGAAATGATGAGGTATTGCGTCATGGTTTCGCTCGTGGCGCCGGATTTGGAAATGACGTTAAAGCAGGTCTTCGTCGGGTCGATCACGTCGAGCAGGTCGTGCATACGAACGGGGTCTACGTTGTCTTCCACGTAGAACTTGGGACCTTTGCGCACCTTTTTGGGGAGTTCGTTATAGTGCAGATGGCAAAGTGCGTTAAATACCATCAGGGGGCCGAGTGCGGAGCCGCCGATGCCGAGCACGACGAAGTTATCGAAGTTTTTGCGGACGTCTCTTGCGGTGGCAAGGATATCGGCTACAATCTCCTTCTGATTATAGGGCAATTCCGTCCAACCCATAAACAGGTCGTCTCTGCCGCGGTTTTCTTTCACAAAAGCATACGCTTTTTCCGCTTCGGGGCGCATGGCTTTCAGTTGCGCATCGGAAAATCCCTTGTCGCCGAGGAATTTTTCCATCATATTGTTATAGTCTATGCGGATGCGCATAGCTGCTTTCTGCTCTCTTGTTTTAATGCTCATAATAACCTCCGAGGAACACGTTTTTTGTTCTCCTTTATTTTATCCCAAATAAACGGTTCTGTCAATAGCGAAACGGAAACTTTATACAACTTTCCCCGTCGAAAATCCGCTTCCCGTTTGTTTTTTTCGTCGGGCAGGGGAAGCGTGCCCGTTACAAGCGGAGTAAAAGCGGCGGATTGCGGCGTTCGGACGCGGTGAAAAAGGCAATTTTATGCAAACGGGAAGATGATAAAAAGAGCGGAAAAACAGTTGCCTTTTGCAAAGACGTATGGTATACTGCATAGCGTTCATCGGAGGATCTGCGACCGTAGTCGCATATCGGATAAGATGTCGGTTGTGCCTGCCTTTCGGAGGAAAAACGTTCGTATAGCGTTCTTTCCGGATAAGAAATCAGCCCGCAACCGATCTCTTATCCCTTTTTTTTAGGAAAGGAGCGTATCGTTATGAAAATTCAGTTATCCGATCGGTTCGATTACGGCAAATTGATTCGGTTTACCTTGCCTTCTATCGGGATGCTCGTGTTTACGTCCATATACGGCGTGGTGGACGGGTACTTCGTTTCCAATTACGTAGGCGAAAAATCCTTTGCCGCCGTCAATCTGATCATGCCCGTTCTGATGATTTTAAGTATGTTCGGCTTCATGTTCGGCACGGGCGGCAGTGCGTTGATCGCCAAAACGCTGGGCGAGGGAGACAAGGAAAAGGCGAATCGGATCTTTTCCATGCTCGTGTGGGTTTCCGCCCTTGCAGGCGTTATATTGGCGGTGGCGGGAATCGTGTTTCTGCCGCAAATCGCCGCTTTGCTCGGCGCAGAGGGCGAGCTTTTGGAAGACTGCGTGCTGTACGGCAGGTGCTTTCTGGCGGCTCTGCCGTTGTTTATGTTGCAACAGGAGTTTCAAAGCTTCTTCGTTGTGGCGGAACGCCCTAATCTGGGGCTGTATACCATCCTCGCCGCCGGCGTCATGAATATGGTTTTGGATGCGCTCGTCGTGGGCGTATGCAGGGGCGGACTCGTCGGTGCGGCGGTCGCTACGGGGATCAGTCAGTTGGTCGGCGCAGCCGTGCCGCTCGTCTACTTTGCCCGGAAGAATACGAGCCTTTTGCGGCTGGGCGCATTCCGTTGGGACGGGAAATCGCTCTTAAAGTCGTGCGTCAACGGCTCTTCCGAACTGATGAGCAATATCTCCATGAGCCTCGTGAGTATGCTCTATAACGCACAGCTTTTAAAGTATTACGGGGATCAGGGCGTTTCCGCATACGGCGTTTTAATGTACGTCAGCCTGATCTTTTCGGGCGTATTTATCGGGTACAGCGTCGGCATTGCGCCCGTAGTGGGGTATCATTACGGCGCCGGGAATCACGGGGAACTGAAAGGACTGCTCCAAAAGAGTACGGTGCTCGTCGGGGTGTTTTCCGTGTGTATGTTCGCCGCATCCTTGCTGCTCGCTTCGCCGCTGGCGCGCCTCTTTGTGGGATACAATGCGGAACTGACCGATCTGACGGTTTACGCCTTCCGCATCTTTTCCTTCTCCTTCCTCTTCTGCGGATTCGCCATCTTCGCTTCCGGGTTCTTTACCGCACTCAATAACGGCGTGGTTTCCGCAGTCATATCCTTTTTGCGGACGCTCGTCTTTCAGGTTGCGGCAATCCTTTTATTGCCCCTCCTTTTCGGCGTGGACGGCATCTGGTATTCCATCGTGGTGGCGGAGGTTTTTGCCGTACTCGTCGCAGTCGTCTTTCTCTTTGCGCTCCGCAAAAAATATCGGTACTGAGTCGGCTCTCCTTCGCCCGTATTCCGCCTTCGCCCGTATTTCGCCTGCGCCGATTTTAGCGGCGTTCTCTGCCGTTTCCCGTCGCTCTCCGTCGCTCTCCGCCGTTCTCCGCCGTTTCCCGTCACTCTCCGCCGTTCCCGTCGCTCTTCGCTGTTTCCCGTCGCTCTCCGCCGTTCCCGTCGCTCTTCTCGCCGTTTCCCGTCGCTCTTCTCTCCGTTTCCCGTCACTCTCCGCCGTTTCCCATCACTCTCCGTCGCTCTCCGCCGTTCGCTTCGGACAGTCGCTTGCAATTTTTTTTGAAAAAATTGGCAAAAAATCGGAAATTAGACGGAACTAACACTTTACACGGGCAAAAGAATATGGTATAATAGGCTTGCAAAAAAGGAAGCTGAGGTTGATGCTTCCTTTTTGAAAGACGTTGAGTTCGCTATTGCGAACAAGATAATTCGGAGCGTTCCGAATTTTTTCAAGGGTATCGGTTCGCTATTGCGAACAAGGATGAAGTTATGACCGGTTCACAGATTCGTTATCTTTTGACTATATCCGTTCTGGTAAAAGAGAGGGGAGCGGTGCGGTCGGCGGACGTAGCCGATGCGCTTGGCGTTTCCAAGCCGAGCGTAACCGTTGCGCTCCGAAAGCTGGAAGAGGAAAGATTGGTCTGTCGCGAGGAAAGAGGCTCGCTTATACTGACGGAAGCGGGCAAGGCGCTCTGCGAAAGGTACGCCCGTTGCGCCGCCTGCATAGAGGCATTTTTAAAGCGGGAGCTTTGCAGCAGTCCGAACGCCGCAAAATACGACGCACTGGAAATACTCGGTTGCCTTTCCGAGCAGAATTTTAAAAATCTGTGCAAGCGGTTGCAGGAGAAATCCGAAGATTGAAAGAGGAAAAAGAAAAGAGACATTTTGGAGGCAATATGCAAAAATTATTGAGCGCGTTTAAGCCCGGGGAAGAGGGAATCGTAACGAAGATTTCCGCCGAGGGCAAAATCAAGCGGAGGCTGTTCGATATGGGCGTTACGCCGCACGTTCGCATTCGTATGCGGAAGGCTGCGCCGCTGGGCGACCCTATTGAGGTTACGATCCGTGGCTACGAACTCACGCTGCGTAAAAACGAAGCGGAAACGGTAATGATGGAGGTGGAAGCATGAAGTTTGCGCTGGCGGGAAACCCCAACTGCGGTAAAACCACTTTATTCAATATTTTAACGGGTTCTTCCGCCCACGTAGGCAACTGGCCCGGCGTTACCGTGGATAAGCGGGAGGGCAAGTACAAGAAGAACGACGTGGACGTAGACGTGGTGGACCTCCCCGGTATCTACTCCCTTTCCCCGTATACGTCGGAAGAAGTCATCGCCAGAAATTACATACTCGACGAAAAACCCGACTGTATCATCAACGTGATCGACGCTACCAATCTGGAGCGGAATTTATACCTGACGACGCAGATCATGGAATGCGATACGCCCGTTATTTTAGCGTTGAATATGATTGACCTCGTCAATCAAAGCGGCGATCGGATAGACGTTTCCGCACTCGAAAGGGCGATCGGCGTGCCCGTGGTTGCCGTGAGCGCACTCAAGGGAACGGGCCTTGCGGAACTTATGGAACGGGGCGTACAGGCGGCTTCCGTTCCGAGAAAGGGCGAATCCGTGGTAAAAAAGGCGCTTGCGCCCGAACTTTACGAAAGGGCGGTGTCGCTCCTTGTAAGGGAAGACGTTTCCAGCCCCGTATTCCACGCCATGAAGCTCATTGAGTGCGACGAGCTGGAAGTGCAGGCGCACCCTGCGGCAAACGGCGAATTGCTTTCCTTAAAAAAATCTTTACCCAAGGATGAGTTCGAGGGGGATTACGAGGCGACCATTGCGAACGCAAGATACGAGTACATCACCTCGCACTATTCCACGGCGCTGTTCAAAAAGGACGAGAGGGGCTTGACTAAGTCCGACAAGGCGGACAGAGTGCTGACGCACAAAGTATTCGGTATCCCCATCTTTTTTGCCATTCTGTTCGTCGTTTTCCATATGACGTTCTCGGAAAACTTCCTGTTTCTGGGCGGCATATTCGAGGCAAACGGCGTTGCGCCTTGTTTTGCCGGCACGGCTTACGAGGGGCTCATCTGGACGGATGCGGGCATCAATTCCCCCGGCGTCATCTTCTTCAACCTGTTTGATATGACCTTCTCGCTCATTATAGATTGGGTTGGCGGACTCATCTCCATTCCGTGGTTGCAGAGCCTCGTCTGCGACGGTATTCTGAGCGGTATCTTTGCGGTACTCGGCTTCCTGCCGCAGATCCTCTTCCTGTTTCTGGGCTTCTCCATTCTGGAAGACACGGGTTACATGGCAAGAATCGCCTTCATTCTCGATAGAATCTTCCGTAAGTTCGGGCTTTCCGGCAGAGCGTTCCTGCCCATGATCATGGGCTTCGGTTGCAGCGTGCCTGCCATCGTCAACACGAGAACGCTTGCGGACGATAAAGAAAAGACGGCTACCATCCGCGTCATTCCCTTCTTCAGTTGCGGTGCAAAAGTACCCATTCTGACGGCTATGGCAGGCGGTATCGTAACGAAGTTCGGCGTAGGCAATGCGGACGTGATCACTTACTCCATGTATGCGCTCGGCGTCATTGCCGCTATCTTCAGCGTACTCATCATGCGCAAGACTACCCAGCGCGGGGAAACGCCGCCCTTCATCATGGAACTGCCGGCATATCATATGCCTTCGGGAAAGGGGCTCGTGATTCACCTTTGGGATAAGGCAAAGCACTTCGTGCAGAAGGCTTTCACCGTTATCTTTGCTTCTACCGTCATCATCTGGTTCCTGCAGTCTTTCGCGTGGAACTTTACCTTCCTGCCGGAAGAAGCGGAAGGGATAGACGGACTCGTCAACCTGCATTCGGAGCGTTCCATTCTGGGTACGATCGGTAAAGTTCTGCAACCGCTGTTTACGCCCATGGGCTTCGGCTCGCAGCTGAACAGTTTAGGTTGGGTATTTGCCGCCGCCGCCATCACGGGGCTCGTGGCAAAGGAAAACGTCATCGCTACGTTCGGCGTTCTGGCTGCGGCAGTCGCAGGCGGATATATCGATCCGGAGGCGGAAGAAGGCGTTACGGCGGCTTTTGCCATCATCGACGCAACGGGCATCACCGTTCCCGGCGTGCTTGCCTTTATCGCCTTCAATATGACTACGGTGCCCTGTTTTGCCGCCTGCGCTACGGCAAAAGCGGAATTCCCGAAGGGAAAATTTATCTGGACGGTTCTTTTCTGGCTTGCGGCAAGTTATATTATCAGCAGTATCGTCTATACCGTCGGTTCGTGGTGGTGGACGTCTTTCATCTGGCTCGCCGTGGCGGCGGTTGCGGTCGTCTGCATTGCGCTGTATAATCAAAAGCATAGTCTGCGGCAGTCGGCATAAAATAAAAAAGAACGGAGGGGCTTATGCAGTGGTTTGATATATTGATCCTCATTGTCATCGGGGCGGCGTTCGCAGGCGTGGTGGCGTATCTGATTTACCGTAAAGTCAAGGGAAAGAAGAGCGGCTGTTGCGGCTGCGGTAGCCAATGCCCGGCTTGTTGCGGCTGTCGTCTGTCCGAAGGTAAGCAGGAGAAAGAAAGTCCGGAAAATGTTGCACGTAGCGAAAAAGCGGAGCAGCAGGACGAAAAATGCTGAAAAATTGAAAATCGTTCACATCAGTCAATAACTCTATATTGTTTGTTTCCATCGTATAAAAGAAGAAGGAGCGTTCTGCCCCTTCTTCTTTTTTTGCGTTACAAAATCTTTACATATTCCTTACAGAAGGTTCATAAAGTAGAAACAAATCGTTAAAACTATGGTTATACAATGGGAGCGGAAGGTGGAATTATGAAAAAGGCAAAACTCGGATATACCTATACGCAGATTATATATATGTTCCTCGTCATCGGTTTTCTGGGTTTTGTGCTGGAAAATATCTTTCGGGCGTTTACGGTAGGCGTGCTGGACAGTCGGCATATGCTGTTGCCCTTTCAGTTTTTTTACGGGGCGGGAGTTCTGATCATTCGTTACGCTATCGGAACGCCTTGCCGCCCTCGCTTCTTTCATAAGCAATCCGAACCTGCCGAAAATAAAAAGCAATGCGCTTTGCGAGTCGTACTTTGGTTTCTCTTCGTATTTTTCGTTCTGTCCGTCGGGGAAATCATCGTAGGCGAAATCGGAGAAAAATGCTTCGGCGTGCATATCTGGGATTATTCCGATATTCCGTTGCACGTTACGCAATATACTTCCGTGCCCACGTCGCTGGCGCTCTCTGCGCTGCTTACGTTCTTTATGGGCGTACTATTCGAGCCGATCATGCGCCTGCTTGCTAAAATTCGGGGCAAAACGGCTGCCGTGCTCGGTTCCGTTTTAGCGGCGGCGGTCGTGGTCGATCAGATCGTAGCCGTCGTTTACTGCGCCGTAACGGGGAATCTGCCCGTATATTGGAGTATTTCCTTTCCGCCGCTGATCGGTTGACATTGGGGGATAAGTCGTTTATACTGAAGGCAAAGGAGGAATTGCCATGTATTTGCCTGAGGATAAAATCATGTTGCAAAGCGTACTCAATACGTTGCTTCGGGATAAATACGCCGACCTTTCGCAGCTTTGCGAAGGGGAAGACGTGGAAGAAGCGGAAGTAGATGCGCTTTTGCAAAAACACGGCTTGCGCTACCAAGCGGCAACGAATCGGGTGGAGGAATAAATAAGCTCATCCGTACCTTTTTTAAGAACCGCCTGCAGACCGAAAGGTCCGCAGGCGGTTCTCTTTTCTATCCGAGCAGTGTGAGCTTTTTTTAAGCGGCGGGAACGTATATGACTGCGCCGTTACCGTTTTCGCCCGAAACGACGTAGGTTGTGGGCAATTTGCCGTCCCACGTTTCCAGATACTGAATGTATTCCACGTAGGCGTAGATCATTTTGATTTCTTCCTCGCTCTTGCCGGTAAAGTCTATGTAGTAAGTCACTTCCCCGTCGTCGCCCGTGGTGGACGTGATGGTAAAGCCGAGCATTCTGGCAACTTCGATAGAGAGGAGCTTCGTGCTCATTGCCTGCGCTTCCGCTACCAGTAATTGGGACTTTGCTTCGGCTTCGGCTTCGGCAATCTTAGCCTGCGCCTGTAACTTGGCAACTTCCAATTCCTGCTCCGCTTCCACAAGCGCTTTTTGCTTGTTGTATTCCGCCGTCTTGACCTCCTGTTCCGCAATCATTTTGGCTTCCACGGTCGCTTCAAAGGCTTCGGAAAAGGTGATGTTGGTTACCACGGCGGTAACGGCGTTCACGTAATAGTTGTCCACGATGGCGGCGTTGATGGTGGATTCCACCTCGGGGGAGATAGAGGAACGCTTTTCAATGATGGTCATTGCGGAGTAGGCGGAAAGTACCGATTTCGTTCTTTCCGTGGCAATGCTCTCGATCTTGTTGCCGAGCGTCTCCAAGTTGCCGTAACGGGTTGCAATTTCGATCGCCTTCTGGGGGTCGATGGACCACTGAATGATCATGGCGATATCCATGCCCTGCGCGTCGCTGGAATACGTTTCCGTATTGATGGATAAGGTCTGTACGGTGGCGTCGTAAACGACGTATTCCGTAGTGAGCCAGAAATCGAAGTAAGTGCCGGCGGTATGGATGCCTTTGGGCTGCCCGAGCACTTTGACGACGGCAACCTGCCCTGCGTCTATCTGATGAATGCTGGCAGGGACGATGCAAAGGGAAAGCGCGGATATGCCGCACAAAATGCCGCAGAGGAGCGCAACGACGGGGCGTCTGCGAACGGCTACGCCGCTTCTTCTGCGGGTGAGCATACCTTTATTGTAAAGTACGCCAAAGCCGGACGCCAAAGTCAAAAGGATAAATATAAATGCAAAAAGAAAACCAAGTCCCATGGGAAAGGGAACCTCCGTATATATTATTCTGTACTGATTATATCACCTTTTTTTTGCCATATTAAAGGTACGGGCGTAATATTTTGCGGATTTTGCAAACAATTCGGGAATCGGCAAAAAAAATTTTGCGTAAATTTCCCCGCAACGATTGCAAAATATTGCCGAGTATATTATAATAAAAACAAATGTCGGTTTATATTTCAAAGTGCGCAGAAGACACCCTCGCTTTTGCGGCAAACTACGTAAAAACTTTAAAGAAGGGAACGGTCGTCGTATTGAACGGAGAAATGGGCGCAGGCAAAACCGTGTTTGCCCAAGGCGCGGCAAAGGGGCTGGGAATTACGGAGCAGGTAACCAGCCCTACCTATGCGTATATGAACGATTACGACGGCGTGTTGTATCATTACGACTGTTACCGTTTGAAAAACGGTATGCAGGCGGAGGCGTTGGGACTGACCGAATACTTTTATTCGGACGGGATTTGCCTCGTGGAATGGGCGCAGAATATTGCGGACGTTCTGCCGGAAGAATACGTTACGGTCAATATCCGTAAGCTTTCCGAAACGGAAAGGGAGATAGAATGCTTATGAATTATCTTGCAATGGATACGGGGGCGGATTATCTCACCGTAGTCGTGCAAAAGGAAGGGGCGGTTACAATCCGGAACCTGCCCGACTGTAAACTCAAACATTCCACCCGCCTGATGGGCGCGGTGGAAGATGCGCTTGCCGAGGCGAATATGCGCATAGCGGACTGTGATTTTTTTGCCGCCGTAACGGGGCCCGGATCCTTTACGGGCATCCGCATCGGGATTTCCGCGGCAAAGGGTTTTGCGCTCGGGGAAGACAAGCCCGTGCTGGGCGTAACGACTTTTGACTGCCTTGCATATAATGGAACGGAAAAACTGCTCACCGTAGTCAACGCAGGGCACGGCAACTACTACGTCTGCGGCTATCTTTCGGATGCGGAAGGGAAGGGTATTTTTATGGAACCCTGCTTTTTAGATACCCCTGCGCTCTTGCAGGCGGCAAAGGATCTGCCCGTCTATACGGCGGAAGCGCTCCCCGTTGCGGAATATCTTTCGGTGCGCAAGGCGGATATGACGAAGGGCTTGATTGCGGCAATCGAAGCGAAGCTACGGGGCGACGTGCCGAAAAGTCGGGAAATCGTTGCGCTGTACGTTCGGAAAAGTCAGGCGGAAGAGGGCAGAAAATGTTGATTCGGAACTGGAAGTATGCGGATATTTACCGCATAACGGAGATAGAGGCGGAGTGCTTTCCAAAGGAAGCGTGGACCTTTCGTATGTTTGCGGACTGGTTCCAATCGAGTGCCTTTTACGGCTTGGTGGCGGAGGAAGACGGGGAGATCATCGGCTACGGCGGTCTGACCGTCGGCTACGACGACGTGGATCTGGAAAATATAGCCGTTGCGGAGGAATACCGCAATCGGGGCGTGGGGCGTAAAATTTTACAGGAACTCATTCGGGAAGCGACGATGCGGAAAAAGGATCGGATGTTTCTGGAAGTCCGCATTTCCAATGCGCCTGCCATGCTGCTCTATTTAAAGAACGGGTTCGTGGGCAATAACGTGCGCCCCCGTTACTATGCGGACGGCGAAGACGCCTTGGTCATGATCAAAAAATTGAAAAAATAAGCGATTAAAATTAAGCGGAGGAATAACGCAATTCGGTATAACGGCGGTACGGTTTCGTTTATACAAAAGGGAAAGGGTCGCGACCTCGTGTTCCTGCACGGGTACATGGCGAACAAAGAATGCTTTTTGCGGCAGATTCGCTACTTTTCCGCTTTTTGCCGCGTTACCGCGCTCGACTTTGCAGGTTTCGGCGGCTCGGACGCACCGAAAACGGCGTTTTCCGTGGCGGATTACGCCGATTGGACGAGGGCGGTTTTAGACCTTGTCGGCGTGCGGGAGCCCGTGCTCGTCGGGCATTCGTTCGGGGCGAGGGTCGCCATCGAAATGGCTGCGGCAGGGGCGGCAAAGGCGCTCTTTTTGGTCGGTGCGGCAGGCATCGTGCCCAAACGGACGCTTTCCTATCATCTGCGTGTGCGTGCATACCGCCTCTGTAAAAAGATTGCGCCCCGTTATGCAAAAAGGCATTTCGGGAGCGAGGAATACAGAAAGCTTTCCCCGCTCATGCAGGAAAGCTATAAAAAAATCGTGAATACCGATTTAAGGGATACCGCACGGCGCATACGTTGCCCCGTAAAGCTCGTTTACGGCGCGGAGGATAAAGAAACGCCTGCCCGATACGGAAAGCTCTATCGGGAAGCGATGCCCCATGCCGAACTTTGCGTTTGGGAGGGGTGCGGACATTTCCTCTTTTTGGAGCAGCCGCTGCGCTTTGAACTTGCTTTGGAACAGTTTCTGTCCCAAGTGTGAAAATTTACTTTTTGGAAGGATCAATCAAATGCTTTTTTCTACCTGGAATTTATGCGGAAGTATTGCCGTAACGGTCGTTATGAGCGTATTTTTTACGATGGTTTCCGTTCGGCAGTGCGGAATCCTGCAACAGCTCCACTATAACGGCAAAAAATGTCTGAGCTGGCTTCGCCGTAAGGACAATATGTTCTACAATCGGCTGTCCATGTACGCTTTTCTGTCGCTGATGCTCTACCTCGTGATTGCGTTGTGCTTCCTGTTCGTGAGCGATTATGCGGACGCCGTATTCATGCTCGCCATTCTGCCGCTCATCCTGTTTTCTATTTTGGATTTGCTTTCGGAAAAATCGCACGCTTTAAAAGTAAAAACCGTATTCACGGCAAGAATGAAGCGGCTTTTGGCAGTGGAATTGGTGCTTTGGCTCCTCGTACTCTTCGGCATAACGACGGGTATGAACGCTTTGGCGATCGCCGTGGATCACGTCATCTTTTCCGCTATGCGCTATCTGCCCGTAACGCTTTTGCCGTTCTGCCTGCCCTACGCGGTGCTCCTTGCCAATCGGTTGGACGCTCTGTACGAAAAGCCGCATAACGCAAAATTCATCCGCAAAGCCGGGCAAAAGCTTGCCGCCGCCGACGTATGCAAAATCGGCATCACGGGCAGTTATGCCAAGACGGGCGTCAAAAAAATTCTCGCCACCATTCTTTCCGAAAAGTTCCGGGTCATCGCTTCCCCGGAATCCTTCAATACGCCCATGGGCATCGCAAGATGCATCCACGAGAGCGACTTTACGGGTGCGGACGTCTTTATTGCGGAAATGGGCGCAAGACGAGTAGGGGATATACGGGAACTTTGCGAACTCGTACAGCCGCAATACGGCATTATTACGGCGGTTTGCCCCCAGCATATAGAGACGTTCGGGGACGTGGAATCCATTCGCGTCACCAAGGGCGAATTGCTGGATTATGCCAAGGAGACCGTGGTTGCAGGCGACCTCGTATCCATGTATCCGCAGGGCATCCCGTGCGCAGACTATAAAGACGTGCAATCGGATATCTGCGGCACGAGCTTTACGCTGACTTTAGCAGGAAAGGAATACAGAGTGCAAACCGTTTTGCTCGGCGAAGGTTCGGCTAAAAACGTTGCGCTTGCCGCAACGCTCGCCATGCGGATGGGCATGACGGCGGAAGAGGTGTTGTGCGGCATTGCCAAAATCAAGCCCGCAGAGCACCGCCTCGAAAAGATCGAGTCGAACGGCATCACCATTATCGACGACGCCTACAATGCAAACCCCGAGGGTGCAAAAAATGCGATCAGACTCCTTTCCACCGCATCGGGCAGAAAGGTCATCGTTACGCCCGGGTTAATCGAACTCGGCGTGCTTTCCGAAGAGGAGAATGCGAAGCTGGGCGAACGGCTCGTCGGGCTGGATCTCGTCATCGTGGTGGGCGATACGTTGGCTTCCGTCATTCGCACGGGCTATAAAAATGCAGGCGGCGACGAGAGCAGGTTCTTCCTTTGCCCTACGCTGGAAGAGGCCAAGAAAAAGCTGCATTCCCTGTTACAGACGGGCGATACGGTACTCTTTTTGAACGATTTGCCGGACGCCTTCTGATTGCGGACGGAAAGTACCCGATTATAGAATACAAAAGAAACACCGAAGACGTAAAAAGATCGGAGGTGTTTTTTTATGCAAAAAATTCTCGTCTATTTCGGCGGTATATCCAACGAACACGAAATTTCCGTCATTACGGGCGTCATGGCGCTCAATTTAATGGACCGTTCCCTGTTTGACCCCGTTCCGCTGTATGCTTCCACGGACGGAAAACTGTACACTTCGGAAAAGATGCGCGATATCCGATCCTTCCGTCGGGGCACGGAAAACTTTGAGCGGGTGGTGTGGGAAGGCGATTCGCTGTATACCCTTCGGAAAAACAAACTGAAATTTTTCTGCAAGGCGGATTGCGTGCTCAACTGTGCGCACGGCGGCATAGCGGAGGGCGGCGGCGTTGCGGCTCTGTGCGAAATGCACTCCGTGCCCTGTGCTTCCTGCCCCGTTGCGCCTTCGGCGGTGTGTCTGGATAAAGTTTTGACCAAGATCGTAGCCAAGGGGCTGGATATCCGCACCGTGCCCTACCTGTACGTGCAGGAAGACGACGATAAAAAACGGGTGTTCCTGTATAAACTGATCGAGGAAAAACTCGGCTACCCCGTTATCTGCAAGCCTGCAAAGCTCGGTTCCTCCATCGGCATCTTTGCGGCGAACAATCGGGAGGAGCTGGAAAAGGGGCTTTCGGGTGCGTTTACATACGATAAGTGCGTATTGGTGGAAAAGCGATTGGAAAACTGTCGGGAAATCAACTGCGCCGCTTACGGCAAGGACGGAAAGATCGTCCTTTCCGAGTGCGAAGAATGCAACGAAAAGGGCGGCATTTTTACGTTTGCGGATAAATATCTGCAAAACGGCACGCACGGCAAGATACCTGCCGACCTTTCCGAAATGCTGACGAGAAAGATCAAAGGGTATACGAAGTCCTTATATAAGCACCTGGGCATGAGCGGCGTGGTGCGCGCGGATTTTCTGATTGCGGACGGCGAAGTTTACTTTTCGGAAATGAACACCGTACCCGGGTCGCTTGCCTACTATCTCTTTGGGGAGCGGTTATCCGACTTTTCCGCCCTCGTTACCGCACTGATACAGGAGGGAATACGGCGATTTAATGCGGATCGGAAAAAGTGTTTTTCTACGGGCATTCTGTACGACAGGATCGTAAGCCAAAAATAACAGATCGCAAGTAAAAGAAAGCCCGATACCGCCGCAATAAAAGAACGCAAAGCTTTGCTTTGCGGTCTGTATAAAACGAGTATCTGTATATAAAGAATAGAATTCAACGCTTTTTCCCCTGTAAATGGATGTTGCGTAACTTGCAATAGAAAATGGCGATAAATTCGGCGGGAATCCCGAGAAAGAAGATCTGCCAGAATCCGGGTACCGTGTTCATAAAGGAGAGGAAGATGCAGGCAAGCACCGTCCAGATGATGCCGGTCAGCGTGATGATATCCACGATTTTGCGGGTACAACGTATGAATACGAACGACCCGGTAAAGATGAGCGGCGCATCGTATACGTACAGAAGCCAGCACCCAAAACCCCTTTCCTCCGCGCCCGTCATGCGCAAAATAACGAAAACGGCGGTGGTTACCGTAAGCAGAATGGCAAAGGACAGGAGCAGGAACAAAAATTTCTTCTGCGTCTTCATCCACTTTTTTTGCCGATCGAAGAACAGGGCGGCGCCTTCTAAAAACGGGAGGAATTTCCCGGAGGTGAGCTCTTCTTCGTTGAGGGTGGCTTCCTTTGCTTCGGCTTCGGGCGTTGTTGCAGGGGGCAAAGGCACTTCCGCAGGGGGCGGAATCAGCTGCGTCTTGGCTTCCGCTTCGTCTTCCAAAAGAAAGTACTCCATGGGAATATTGTACTTTTCCGCCAATTTCTGCATGGTAAAAACGTCCGGCGCGCTTTCGCCGTGTTCCCATTTGGATACGGCTTTATTGGAATATCCTAAACAATCCGCAACTTCCTGCTGGGTAAGATTGGCGGATTTTCTATATTTTATTAAGTTGTTTGCAAGTATCTCTTTCTTTTCCATATTAAGACTTATTATAGCATACCAAAAACAGAAAATCAAGGTATTTTAGGCGGATTGAACCGTAGGTTCAATGAAATTGTGCGGATTCTACGGCCGATTCCACGGTTCGGGGAATCGAAAAACGTCGATTCGCTTATCCCTATCCCGATTGAACCGAAAAATCCCTTGTAATTTATAGCCCGAAGTTATAAAATATGGGTAATCAATTCAGAGCAAGAACAGGAGAGGAGTAGAGTTAAAATGTTTCATATATTAACAGATGCGGGTTCCAATCTGACGACCGCTTTACAACGACAATACAATATCGGAGTCGTGCCCATGGTATACACGATGGACGGGGCGGAGCATGAATATCCGGCTCCCGATTTTAACGGTAAAGCATTTTATGACGGGATTCGTGCCGGGGCGGAAGTGAAAACTTCGCTTGCCAATGCGGATCGCATTATAGAGGCGATGCGCCCCCTTGCCGAAGCGGGAAACGACGTCCTTTTCATCTCTTTATCGGCAGGCATCAGCGGTACTTACAAGCAGGCGGAAGCGGCTTGCGAACAGATTGCAAAAGAGTATAACGTGCAGGCGGTTGCAATCGATTCTTTGGGCGCAGGTTTAGGGGAAGGTTTGCTTGCCATTTTAGCGGCGAAGATGCGCTCGGAGGGTGCGGACTTTGCTACTACGGTGGCATGGGTGCGGGAGAATATCCTGAACCTCAACCAGCACTTCGTGGTGGGTGAACTCAAATATCTGCATAAGACGGGCAGAATTTCCGCTATTTCCTCGCTTTTGGGGTCCGTACTCAATATCAAACCCATTCTGACGGGTTCTAAAGAAGGCAAAATCGTTTCCGAGGCCAAAGTGAAGGGGCGGAGACCTGCCATGAACAAACTGCTTTCCATCTTTAACGAGCAGCGGGGGGAAGAAAGGGGCTTGGTTGCCATTACCCATACGGACGCCCCGGAAGAAGCCTGCCGCTTAGCGGACGAGATCCGCGCTACGGGCAAAGCCGATGAAGTCATCGTGGAGGAATACGAGCCGATTACGGGTTCCCACGTGGGCCCCGGCACCGTTGCGCTCTTCTTTATGGGCTTGCCTCGCCTCATTTAAGCTTATCCTTTATCCTATTATATTATCCAAACACACGAAAAAACCCGGGCACACACTCTGCTCGGGTTTTTTCGTATTTTTTCGTATCGGGGCGGAACGGGGAAGGCGTTGCCGTCAGTGCGTTTCCGTCAGTGCGTTCCGTCAGTGCGTTTCCGTCAGTGCGTTGCCGTCAGTGCGTTTCCGTCAGTGCGTTGCCGTCAGTGCGTTCCGTCAGTGCGTTTCCGTCAGTGCGTTCCGTCAGTGCGTTCCGTCAGTGCGTTCCGTCATCGTCCGGCATTCGGCATAATTTACTATCATTCGGCACAACGGGAGCCGCAGGAGTTGCAACGGCAGGAACGATCGGTTTTATTCTTCCGCTTCGTCCTCGCTATGGCAACCGCCGCCGCATCCGCAGGCGCCGCAACCTTCGTCTTCTTCGGCGCCGTGGCAACCGCAACCGCCGCCGCAACTTCCGCAACCGCCGCAGGCGTGGGAACTGGGGTACGTATCCGCACCGTCTATCGCCTGTTGCATGGATTGCGCAAAGAGGGACGCTACTTCGTCGGCAGAGCCCGCATAGCCGGGGAAGGTGAGAATGCCGTTTGCGTTGAGTTCTCTTTCGACTTCCTCGCCGATATTGCCGCAAACGAGGCACCGTATATTATAAATGATGAGATAGGCAAGTTTTACGCCGCTCTCCTCGGGGACTTCTAAATCCATACAGGCAACGAGTCTGCCTTCTTCGGCGTTGTACATTCGGAAGGTCGTGCAGGCTGCAAAGCTTTCCGCTATATTGCCGTCTTGATAAGGAATTGCAAAAATCATATAGGGTTTCTCCTGATTATAATAAAATGTCTTTGGCGATCGGCGTATAGAAAAGCCTTCTGACTTCCGAATCGTCCTTGGTTTTAGCGAGTATCCACATGAGTTTGGTTACCACCGCTTCCGCCGTCATATTGTAGGCTTCCATCAGTTCGTATTTTTCCTTGACCACACAGCCGACCCGATACACTTCCATATCGCTCCCTTCGTGCGGAACCTGCGTCGTAATGACGATGAACTTGCCGGAAGATACCCAATCGGCGATCGCTTCCGAAAACTCCTCCGTTTCGTAAAAGGGAATGCCGCCCACGCCGAAGCTTTCGATGACGAGTGCGTCGTATCTCGGTTTCAGATACGCAAAGATATCCGCCCGTATGCCGGGGATGAGCTTTAACAGAAATACTCGGTCGCTCATCTTGCTGTCAAAGGACGGAGTTTCCGCCTCGATCGAATCCCGAATGTAGAAGAGAACGTTCTTTTCCCGAATGAGCGCGGTTTCCGGATAATCCATACAGGAAAAGGCGTTGTAGCTCTTCGTTCTCGTCTTTTTGGCGCGGGTGCCGATGATCGCCTGCCCGTTGAACACGATATGCACGCCTGAAGCACGGTCGTCGCAGGCAAAGGTAAAGGCGTCTGTCAGGTTGCGTCGCGCGTCGGAGTCCTGTAGGTATATGGATTTTTGCGAGCCCGTAATGACGACGGGCTTGCGGTTATCTCGTATCAGGTAGGAAAGCGCCGCCGAAGTGTAAGCCATGGTATCCGTGCCGTGCGTGATGACGAATCCGTCGTATTCTTCGTAATGGGAGCGGACGCATTCCGCCATACGGGTCCAATGTTTTTTGCAGATATTGGTGCTGTCCAGATTGAACAGCTGCACGGTATCCACACGGCAGAGCGAAGCGATTTCCGGAACGTACCCCAAAAGGTCTTCCGAAGTGATCGAAGGCGCCAGGCCCTGTTCCGTCGTTCTGGAAGCGATCGTACCGCCCGTTGCAATCAAAAGAATGTTTTTCATAGGCATCTCCTTTCGGTTTTCCGTAAAATTATACCATGGACGCATCCGTTTGTCAATGTATGGCAGGGGCGGATTCGTTGTATTTTTTCATAGAAACCGATTGACAAGGATAGGGAGATTATGATATAATTCTACGCATGAAAGCTTTTTTTTATCTGTATAATTATTATTTATTGCCGGACGGATGCGGGAGTCTGGACGAATTGCTGTTAAAGAGCGGCCCCGTTACGGTAAAACACCTCAAGGAAGAAGGGTGCATGGCGCCGGATTTTATTTGGGAAAGCGTGGAAGAAACTTCTCTGCATATACAAAATCCCGATCAAGCCTTTCCCGTGGAAGTCACGCTGCGCTCCCTTACGGAATACAACCGAATTTTAGCAAAGCACGTGCATAGCGTGTGTGCCGACTGCATACGCTTCCGCGACGACGCCGACCCGAGCTTAAACGGGCATCATAGGGAAATATCGTTAGACGGCAGTTGTTACAGCAAGGAAAGACTGACGGACCCGCTCAAGTTTTCGTATATGGCGGATTCCGTCTTTATGGAAATAGCCAAAAATAAGAAAAAGATAGAAAAAGCGGTTCAGAAGGGCGATCATAAAAAATTGACCAAACTGATCGGAAAGTACTTCCGCTACGTGTTTCCCGAGCCGGTGCGGTTTTTCGGAAGTTTTTCGGGCGAAAAATACACCGTCTGCATGGATGCGACCGCCGACTATCTGCGAGGCAATATTCTGCGCTTTCTCTGCTCCATCGTCAACGGCAGTAACGGAAAGTTGCCGCTTTTTGGCGAAAATTGGGAGTTCGTGCCCTACCTGCGACAGGGAGACTTTTGCTACGACCCTAAATTTTTCGGGATGGATTTTGATAAAAACCCGATAAGGTATACCATGCAATGGGAAGAAACCGTAGATGAAGACGGAGAGGTAGACAGGCAACTTTCTAAAATACACGTCGTTTTGCCCGCTGCCGCCCGTAAAAGCAAAAAAAGACAGGAAAAGTACTTTGAAGCGGCTTATTTTTACCTGTGTGCGCAAATCGGGGAAGACGCCGTCAATCGGATAGAGGAATACGATCAGACGGAAGACGACGGCGAACCGACTTACGGTATCGGGGAAGTCCGCTCCGCTATAGACGAATTGCGGGAGGGAAGCGATCGGCCTTTTTACCCCAACGTGCTGGACGCGGCAAGATCGGACGATAATATCGATCACCCCGTTTTACTGCCGTATAAGGAAAGCTGTCGATTCCTTTCTTCCGCCTGCCCTGATATCGCCTTCCGACTCATGTACGAATCGCCGAACGATGAAAATATGCGGTTTGAATATTTAGGGCTGCGCTATGCGTATATCTTCGTTCCGGAAACGGGGGAAGAGGCGCAAGCCTTCAAACTGAATATGCTTTCGGAACTGTTTGCAAACTACAGCCAATATCCCGAACCGATCTTTTCCAAGGCGGAACCGTTGAATTCCATAGTCCTCGGTTACGGCGTAGGCGAAGAAGGGGTCTTTCTGGACTTCCTCGTGGGGGACGAAGGCGGGTTTTTCCAGACGGTGCGCACCCTTGCGCCTGCGCTTTCCGCTTGGAATGCTAAATTGGTGCTCGTCCGTAAGGACGGCAACCGCTCCTACCGTTGCGGATATATACTGACGCCCGAACACTCGGGTACCGTAAACTGAAAATCCAAGGGGGATCCTTTCGCATTTTGGGAAGACCCCCTTTTATTTGCTTGAAATAGAGCGAGCAAAATGCTATAATCCTATTATAAAAAATAATCGCATAAGGAAAAGTCATCATGCAATATATCGAATTGACCATTCATACCGCTTCGGAAGGGAGCGAACTGGTTGCCGACGTGCTTTGGGATTACGTTTCCACGGGCATCGCCATTCGGGACGTAAACGACGTAATCGCTCTGCAACAGAACAAGGATTCCATGTACTGGGATTATATGGACGATTCGCTCGTTTCCGACCCCGATGCGGAAGTACTGGTAAAATGCTTCGTCGGCTTGGAGGAGGCGGCAACGGTGATTCCTGCCATTCGGGAAGAACTGGAAGAGCGGAAGGCGCTCTCTGAGGGGGCGATCCGATTCGGCTCTCTGGAAATCACGCAGCGCATCATCGAGGGCGACGACTGGATCCGCATCTGGAAGGAGCATTTCCGTCCGTTGCACATCGGGCCGCGCATCGTAGTCGTTCCCGAATGGATCGAGTACGAGAAGAAACCCGAAGAGATCCTCATTTTCCTCGATTCCAATATGGCTTTCGGCACGGGCGAACACGAAACGACGAGTATGTGCATCGAATGCCTGCAGGAATACCTCACGCCCGAAAGCGTATTGATAGACGTAGGTTGCGGCAGCGGCATTTTGGGTATTGCGGGCGTAAAACTCGGTGCAAAGCAGGCGTATATGACGGATATCGACCCGATCGCCGTGGAGAGCGCAACGCACAACGCCGAATTAAACTGCACGGCGGACCGTTCCGTAGTGGCGCATAGCAATCTTCTGGAAGACGCCGAAATCGTTGCGGACGTCATGGTTGCCAACATTACGGGCGAAGTTTTGGTGATGCTTTCCGAAAGCATTCCCAAAAACCTGAAAACGGGCGGCTTGCTCATTTTGAGCGGCATCATAGAAAGCCGTCTGGAAATGGTGAAAAGGGCTTACTTTGCGCAAGGGTTAACCTTGGTGAAGCAGATGCAGAAGGGCGAATGGTTCGCATTGGTAATGAAAAGATGAGTGCGCCGAAACGGTTTTTTATAGAAGAAGTTGCGCCCGAAATGACGCTGGAAGGGGAGGAATTCAACCACGCCAAAAACGTATTGCGCCTTGTCGCGGGGGATGAAATCACGTTGCTGGACAATTCGGGCAAGGAGTATTCCGCCATCATCACTGCCGTCGGCAAAAAGAACATGAGTCTGCACGTCGTGGGCGAAACGGTCGGGGACAAGGAATCCAAAACGCCCGTCCGATTGCTCTGCGCCGAATTGAAGGGAGACAAAACGGAGCTGGTGGTACAAAAGGCGGTGGAGCTGGGCGTAAAGGAAATATGCATCTTCCATTCCCGTTACTGCTCGGCTTATATGAACGAAAATAAACTGGAACGGCTGAATAAAGTGGCAAGGGAAGCGGCAAAGCAGTGCCTGCGCTCCGTTGCGCCCAAAGTGGAGTTTATTCCCAATTTTGCCTTTGCTTTAGAAACGGGGAAGGACTTTGAGAATAAGCTGTTCGCCTGTGAATTTGCAAAAAAGAGCGATGCGGACGTGAAAAACCTTTGCGGCAGCACGGTGCTTGTAATCGGGAGCGAGGGCGGATTTTCGGAAGACGAATTTGCGCTGGCGCAAAGCATGGGCTATGCCGGCATTACGTTGGGCAAGCGCATTCTGCGGGCGGAAACGGCAGCCATCGCCTTTACCGCCGTAGTTACCTTTGCATTGGGGGACCTGGGATGAAAATCGTAGTATTCACGCTCGGCTGTAAAGTCAACGAATGCGAAAGCGGTTCTTTGGTGACCGCTTTGGAAGAACGGGGGCATACCGTTTGCACGCACCTGGAGGAAGCGGAACTGTACGTACTGAACACCTGCGCCGTTACGGCGGAGGCGGAAGCCAAGTCCCGCC
The DNA here is from genome assembly GCA_945833955.1 of uncultured Clostridia bacterium. Taxonomy (GTDB): domain Bacteria; phylum Bacillota; class Clostridia; order Christensenellales; family Borkfalkiaceae; genus CAMAGA01. Next base: position 7,438 of record CAMAGA010000002.1, on the reverse strand, counting down.
AGGCAATCGCCCGCATACGCAAGCTGAATGCGCAGGCAAAAATTCTCGTTTGCGGTTGCGCGTCGGAAAAGTCGCCTGCGGACTTTGCCGCACGGGAGAACGTGGTCTTCGTTACGGGCGCAAGGCAAAAGTTGCGCATTCTCGACGCGGTACAGGCGCTGGAACGGGAGGAATCGGTGCCCGATATTCCCTGCGGAAACGATCGGCTGTATGAGGAACTGCCCGATTCGCAAACGGGCCGCACCCGGGCTTTTATCAAAATTCAGGACGGCTGTAACCGTTTTTGTTCCTATTGCATCATTCCCTACCTGCGCGGCAGAACCCGCTCCCGCAAATTTTCCGACTGCGTGCGGGAAGTGGAAAATTGCCATGCGGAAGAAGCCGTGCTGACGGGTATCGACGTTTCCACCTATCGGGACGGGGATAAAACGCTGGCGGACCTGTTGCTTGCGTTAAAGGATTCGCCCGTGCGCATTCGCCTGGGCTCGCTGGAAGTAAGTTGCGTTACGCAGGAACTTTTGTCCGCCGCAAAGGCAATGCAACATTTTGCGCCGCACTTTCATCTTTCCCTGCAGAGCGGTTCCAATGCCGTTTTAAAGAAGATGAATCGACACTATACGAGGGAAGAGTATATCGAAAAGTGCAGGGAGATTTACGAGGCGTTCCCGAACGCCGCCATCACCACGGATATCATCGTGGGATTTCCGACCGAAACGGAGGAAGATTTTGCCGATTCCGTCCGCATCGTTCGGGAAGTCGGCTTTGCGCAGGTGCATTGCTTCCCCTTTTCGCCAAGGGAAGGCACGGTTGCCTATAAAATGCCCGATTTGCCCGCTTCCGTCAAAAAAGAGCGGATGGCTCGGCTGATTGCCGTAAAGAATGCGGTGCAAACGGAGTATGAAGAAAGATTTGTCGGCAAGGAAGTGGAATTCGTGCCCGAAACTTACGCCGACGGAAAGACTTACGGCTATACGGAAAACTATATCCGACTTGCCGTACCCGAAAAAATAGAAAAGAGAACGACCTTCCCGCTCAGACGGGAGATGATCGTGCGATAAGGAGAAAATTATGGAAAACTGTATCTTTTGTAAAATCGCAAACGGGGAAATCCCCGCCGCCAAGCTGTACGAAGATGAAGAGATGGTCGTCTTTCGGGATCTGCATCCGCAAGCCAAAGTGCACGTGCTTGCCGTACCCAGACAGCATTTTAAACTCTTTGCGGACATGAACGCCGAACAGGCGGAAATCGTCAAAAATATGCTGGTGAAAATCCCGCAGATCGCTCCCTCGCTGGGCCTTGCGGACGGGTATCGGCTCATCGTCAATCAGGGCGAAAATGCGGGGCAAACGGTGTTCCACCTGCATATGCACCTGCTCGGCGGCGAAAAACTCCCGGAATAAGAAAAGCTTTTTGAAAAGCGACGGAAAGGCGGAAGGTTTATATTGGCTTTCCGAAAAGAGCGGGGCATAAACAATCCTCCTTCGGGCAATCGCCCGAAGGAGGATTTTTCAATAGCATAATTTCCGTCTGAGGGCGGGATTGCGGGAATCATTTTGCCCGCAGGCGCATTTCCTTGCGGTAGCGTTCCAGAGCCTTCAGATAGCGTTCGGAAAGTTCCATGGTGTATTTTTGTTTTGCGTTATAATCCAAAGAATCGTAGTAGGGCTTGTCCGTCAATCTGCCGATTGCGTCGGAAACTTCGCCTTCCGTGTCCAACAGATTTTTCACTTTCTCGTAAAAATCGTCGGTCTTTTCGCCTCGGATGGCGGTATTGACTTTTTGTGCAAGCAGGCGTTCCGCCCTGCCGCCCACGGGCGCGCCCGTTTCCCGTTCCCTGCGTTTATCTGCGTCGCATTCCTCCCAAAATCCGCTCTTCATGCGTTTTTTGGCTTCTTTTGCAAGTGTTTTCAATGTTTTTTCCATTTTCCAACTCCTTGATTCGCTTTTTTTCGACATATTTATCAACAAAAAAGTCCGTTAAATCGCTTTAACGAACTTTTGTGCTTCGATTGGAATTAACCTCTGCTTCTCTTTCTTGCAGCTTCAGACTTCTTCTTTCTTCTTACGGAAGGCTTTTCATACTGTTCCTTACGTCTGAGGTCGCTGATGATGCCGTCTCTGGAACACTTTCTCTTAAAACGGCGAAGTGCGTTTTCAACAGATTCGTTTTCTCCTACCTTAATCGTGGACATACCTTTTCACTCTCCTTCGCCAACAGGCACGTATTTTTAAATGCATTATTATTATAATGACTAAAAAAGCCTTTGTCAAGCGTAGACAAGGCTTTTTTGGCAAAAATTTTCAATTATTCTACCGTTACGCTCTTGGCAAGGTTACGGGGATAGTCGGGGGATAACTTCTTTTTTAAGCACAGCTCCACGGCGATTTTTTGCAGGGGGATTACGGCGAGTATGGGCATAAGGTCTTCTTCCGCCATGGGGAGCAGTACGGGTACGTCCGCTTCCGCCAAGGCCTCCCGATATTGGGAAAGGACCAGGGTGGTTGCGCCGCGGCTCTTTGCTTCCCGCAGGGTATTTTTCATCTTTTTCAACGCGCTCTTTTGCGTTACGATCGCCAGTACCGGGAAGCCGCTTTCAATGAGGGAGAGCGACCCGTGTTTGAGTTCTGCGGCAGGGTAGCCTTCGCTGAAAAGATAGCATATCTCCTTGATTTTCAGTGCGCCTTCCCTCGCTATGGCGTAGTCCGCATTCTGCCCCAGACAGAACATACCTCTCTTTTTGTACAGCTTTTTTACGGCTTGCGTTACGTCCGCCTCTACGGCGGCTTCGCAAAGGGAGGGTAAGTCGGTAAAATCGGGTACGGGGCGGCCCACGCATTTTGCCGCCAGAAAGTACAGCGCCATCAGCTGGCAGTTAAAGCTCTTGGTGGCGGCAACGGCGGTTTCCGTGCCTGCCTCGGTAAAGAGGGCAAAGTCCGCTTCCCGGGCGGCGGAGGAATGGCGCACGTTGGTAATCACGAGCGTTTGCACGTTCTGGCTTTTAGCGAGGCGTATGGCGGCGAGCGTGTCGGCGGTCTCTCCGCTTTGCGTCACGGCGACGAGCAGACTGTTTTTCGGGAAGCGCACGCAACCGGAGCGCAGTTCCCCTGCCTGTTCCGCAATAATCGGCTTGCCGTATCGTTGCATACGGTAACGGAAGGCAACGCAGGCGTGAAAGGCTGTTCCGCAACCGGTGGCAAATACCGCCTGCACTTTGGGCAGGTCGGGCAAATTCGCCTGCGCAAGGGAGCGGGCCGTATCCGAAACGGCGCGGGGGATTTCCTCTATTTCCGCTTCCATATGCGTTCTGTGCCCGATAGATTGGATGGGCGGCATAGGCGGCATGGCTTGCGGCAATACAGGCAAAGGGGAGAGCTGCATATCGAAGGCTTCCACGCCCGCAATACCTGCGCCCCCTGTAACGCCCGTATCTCCTGCAATCCCCTCGATTCTTTCCGCCTCTTCTCTTTCCGCCGCAGGGCGGCGCAGGCGGACGAGGCTATCCTCGGGCGGCAGAAATATCTGCTCGCACAATCCGTGCAGAGCGTAAACGTCGCTGGCTACGAAAATACCGTTTTTGCCTTTGCCGACGACGAGCGGACTCTGCCTTCTGGCGCAGACGATTTCCTCGGGGTGATAATCGCTGATTACCGCGATCGCCCAACTGCCCGAACATTGCGTAAGGGCATTTCGTACCGCTTGCAAAAGGTCGCCTTCGTAACAGGCGGCAATCGTATGCAATAATACTTCCGAATCCGTTTCACTGCGGCACGGCGTTAACAGTTGCGACCGCAACGCTTCGGCATTTTCAACGATGCCGTTATGTACCAAAGCAAAATGCCCGAAGACGTGCGGATGCGCGTTCAGATCGTTCGGTTTGCCGTGCGTTGCCCAGCGGGTATGGGCTATGCCCGTCGTTTCCCTGCGGCGCAGGCAAAAGGAGCGCACGTTTTGCACTTTGCCCCGCTTCTTTTGGCAAAAAATGCCTTCCGTCGTGCAAAATGCCGCGCCTGCCGAATCGTAACCGCGGTATTCCAATCTCTTTAAGCCTTCGTACAAAAAGCCGCCGCAAGGCGATTTACCCGTATATCCAACGATGCCGCACATGGTATCCTCGTATCCTCCTATTCGTCTTTTTCGCAAAGCGCAAAGATGTACGCTTCCAGTCGGTCGGCGCATTCTTCCGTTTCCCGTCTGTTTTTTCCCTCCGCCAAAATGCGGATGACGGGTTCCGTGCCGGAAGCGCGCACGATGATTCTGCCGCCCGATAGCTTCCTGCGTTCCTCTTCTAAAAATAAACTCAGTTTTTCGTCCCCGAGCACCCGTACCTTATCCCTTACGGGCACGTTGCGTGTTTCCTGCGCATATTTTTCTATTTCGCACAGCGTGTTTTCGGTGCGGAGCAGGGAAGAAAGCAACAGTGCCGCCAGTACGCCGTCGCCCGAAGGCAGAATCGAGGGCAAAAGGATATGCCCGGAAGATTCCCCGCCCAAAGTTGCGCCCGTCCGTTTGAGCATGGCAAGCACGTATCGGTCGCCTACGTCCGCGCGCAACAGCTCTACGTTGCGCGCGGCAAGGGATTGCACCACGCCGCCGTTGGTCTGCACCGTGCCGACGACCGTGCCGCCCTTGGGCAGAAAATGACGGGCAAGCACGTACAGGATATCGTCCCCGTCCAGTATGTTGCCGCTTGCGTCGCAGGCGATTACCCGATCGCCGTCTCCGTCAAAGGAGAACCCCAGGTCGGACTTGGTTGCCACGACCAATCGGGACATTTTTTGCGGATGCAATGCGCCGCACCCGTCGTTGATGAACTTTCCGCTCCCTCTGCCGATGACGGACACGGTTGCGCCTGCTCTTTCAAATACGGCGGGAGCGACGTCTACCGTGGCGCCGTTGGCGCAGTCCAGCACTACCCGCAGGTCGGAAAGGTCCCCTGCGTGCGCTTGCAGAAAGGCAAGGTATTCCTTGCCGTCGCAGGCGGTATAGGAACCATCCGTATCGCCGTGCACGGTGGTAAAAAAGGCGGATTCGAGCTTTTCCAAAAGTGGATCCTCCGCCTTTTCGCCCGTTTCGGTGAAGATTTTAATGCCGTTGTACTCGGCGGGATTATGCGAAGCGCTGATGACCGCGCCGAAGTCCGCCCGCTCCCGTTGGATGAGCAGGGAGACGGCAGGGGTCGGCAGCACGCCGTAATCGGAAACGTTGCCGCCGCCCGTGGTTACGCCTGCGGCAAATGCATGGGAAAGCGGCGTGCCGGAAGGGCGGGTATCCCGGCAAAGCACCACTTTGGGTTGATTTTTCAGAGCGCACAGCGCATTGCCGCAGGCGTATGCCAGCCTGCAATCGGGGAACTTATGCGCTATGCCCCGTATACCGTCCGTTCCGAAGTAGTTCATCGCCGCTTTTTCTCCGTCTGTCTGACTCTGCCGATCACAAAGCTGTCGTCTCCGACGTTTTCGGTCACGACCGTTGCGGCGGCGATAAAACAATTATTGCCCACCGTAACGGGGGCAATCAGGCAACAGTGGCAGCCGATAAAGGCGTTGTCGCCCACGGCGGAGCGATGTTTTTCTTTTCCGTCGTAATTGGCAAAGGTTACGCCGCATCCTACGTTTCCGTTTTTGCCGATATCCGCATCCCCCACGTAGGAAAGGTGGCTGATTTTGGTTCCGTCTCCGATATGCGCATTCTTGATTTCCACAAAATTGCCTATCCGACAGTTTTTGCCTACGACGCTGCCCCTTCTGAGGTGGGCGAAGGGACCGACGGTGGAATTTTCCCCCACGGCGCCGTCGATTACGCAATAGGGGAGGATATGCGCCTTATCCCCGATGACGGCGTTCTCCGTCAATACGGCGCCGTCTTCTATGACCGCATTCTGACCGATGCTCGCTCCGTCGGCAATCTTTGCCGAAGCGGCTATATTGAAAAAATCCATATAAGAATATATGCATTCCGCAAAAGTTGTGTTCCCCGTTTGGCTTGGCAAAAAAGTGATTTGCGTGCAATAAATCGTTCGGAATCCGGAAAAGAAGGTTGACAAGGGCAGGAAATACTGTTATAATAATCCTATTATGAACAACGAATTTTTTTCTTACGAAGTTGAACACATAGACGCAAAAACGGGCGCCAGAGCCGGTATTTTGCATACGCCGCACGGGGATATAAAAACGCCCGTCTATATGGCGGTCGGCACGCAGGCAACCGTCAAGGGCGTTCTGCCCCGGGATTTAAAGGAGATCGGTTCGCAAATCGTACTCGGAAATACTTACCACTTATATATGCGCCCGGGAGACGAACTCATTCAAAGGGCAGGGGGCTTGCATAAGTTTATGAACTGGGATCGCCCCATCCTCACCGACAGCGGCGGATTTCAGGTCTTTTCGCTGGCAAAACTCAACCGTATCACGGACGAGGGCGTGGAATTCCGCTCCAACGTGGACGGCAGCAAGCACTTCTTTTCGCCCGAAAAGGCGATGCAGATAGAGCATAACCTCGGTGCGGATATCATTATGGCTTTTGACCAGTGCAGCGAATACGGTTATACGCATAAGCAGGCGGAGCGCGCCATGGATCGCACCGCCGCCTGGCTGGAAAGATGTTACAACGCCCATAACGACCCGAAGCAGGCGCTCTTCCCCATCGTGCAGGGCAACGTATATAAAGATCTCCGCAAGCAATCTTTGGAACGGTGTATGCCGTTCGTCAGGCACGGCATCGCCATCGGCGGACTCTCCGTCGGGGAGCCCAAGCCGCTCATGTACGAAATACTGGACGAATTGCAACCGCTTCTGCCTGCGGACGTCCCCCGTTATCTGATGGGGGTAGGTTCCCCCGATTGTCTGGTGGAAGGCGTTCGCCGAGGCGTGGATATGTTCGACTGCGTACTTGCAACCCGAGTAGCGAGGAACGGCACGGCGTTGACTTCAAGAGGAAAGGTAGTCGTGCGCAACGGAAAGTACAAGGAAGATTTTTCCGTTCTCGACCCCGAATGCGATTGCTACTGCTGTAAAAATTATACGAGGGCGTATCTTCGACATACGCTCAACGTGAACGAAATGATTGCCGCAATGCTCCTTTCCATGCATAACATCGCCTATCTGAACAAACTCATGGCGGATATGCGGGAAGCGATTTTACACGACGCATTGACGGAGTTTATCGAAGAGTTCTATGCAAAACAGGGCGAAAGTGCAAAATAAGACGGACTTCGACGAAACGGAATAGAGGAGCCGTGCATTTTTGGCAAAAAAACGCTTGCCAAAAGCTTGAATTTGTAATATATTGGAATTGCGGAACTTTTCCGAAAATATTCCAGAAGGAGAATAAAAATGAAGAAAATACATTCCATATTGCTTGCCGCTTCGGCATTTGTATTTGCGCTGATCTCGTCCGTACTGGGCGTAGGCGTAACGGCTCTCGCAGAGAGCGGTTCT
>CAMAGA010000001.1 GCA_945833955.1 uncultured Clostridia bacterium | reverse complement strand
CTTTCCACCGACGTCGTCGCCGCGGAGACGGTCAGCGGAAAGATCCGTTTCCGCCTGCGTCAGCCTTTCTTCGTACTTTTCCAAGGCAGCCTTTCTCTGCTCTACGGAAAGGTGTTGTTCCACATTTTCGAGATTGCACTTTGCAACCGTATCCCCGTCCAGATGCGTAAATTCCTCGGTTATCGCAAGCGCTAAACCCCAATGCACTCTGCCGTCCAGACGCACCTTATCGGCATATTCCTCCGCTTGCAGAAAGGCTTCTTTTGCCTCTTCCGTCTTTCCTGCCAATAGCAGAGCGTTGCCTTCCTCCAAAAGTTGCTCCGTCTGCAAGCGAAGCCGTTCTTCCTGCTCCTTCAATGCCTGCAACCTTGCCGCATACTGTTCGGAAGTGAGGAATTCCGCTTCGCCGTCGTCGTCTTTGAACTCGGGGAACGCAAATACGGATTCTTCCTCCGCCGCATTCTCCGTTTCTTCCGTATCCACGCCGTCGGCAGATTCGGTGTCTATCACCGTCATGCCGTTTTTGTCCTTCCGCACACGCAACGTGCCTTTGCCGTCGTCGTCTACAAATCTTTCTTCCATAATCCGTTACTCCTTTATTGTTCTGATTCCTCCGTTTCCGACTCCGACAGAGCGAAGGGGTTACGGAATAAATTCAATTTTAATTTTTCTCTTGCGGAAGGTATCGTGGAAAGTTGCAAAACTCTGCATTCGCCCCGATACCGACTCTTTGCCCATGCGCACATTTCCGAGGACTCAAAGAGCGCCAACACGCCGCTGCCCGAACCCGTCATCACGACGCCTAAGGGGGAAAAGCTCTGTGCGGCTTCGTACGCCCTGCCCACGCCTTCCTGCAAAATGCAAGCCGGTTGATACAGAGCGTTATGCAAGGACGCGCCCAACGCTGCAAGGTCCCCTGCCTGCAACGCCGCTATGGCTTGCTCGCTCGTGTTTTTTTCATCCGGGAAAAGCTCGTCGTACTTTTTATAACATGCGCCCGAAGATACGCCGCCGCTTGGAAGGAACAGCAGAAAGTGCAGCTTACTATCGGCAGAAAACGGCTGCACGATTTCGCCCCGACCCGTCATGCGCGCATAGCCGCCGCCGAGCATATAGCCCGTATCGCTGCCCAACGTATCCGCCAGCGGTTTTAAATCGTCCTTGATTTTATACAGCTTTGCCATACCCCTTAAAACGCCGCTTGCATCTGCAGAAGAGCCGCCCAATCCCGCACCGATGGGAATATCCTTCCATATCTCGATGTCTGCGCCCTTCGTGCGGAATGCCTCCACAAACGCTTCCCCCGCTTTTACGGCGTTGTTTTTTTCCGGCGGTATTCTTTCGCTTCCGTAGCCGTGCATATATACGTTTATGAGATCGTCCTTGCGCCGCTTTAAAACGATATAATCGGATAGATTGACGGATGCCGCCACCGAATCGATCGTATGATATTGCCCTTCCATGCCCGTAATCGCAAGCGTTAAATTGATTTTTGCATAAGATCGGATATGTACGCCCCACATAAAATACACCTCATTGCATAGTCCTTTTTATTATAACACAAAGCGGAAACGATTTCAAGGCGTTTTACGTTATTTTTACGGTTCAGCTATTCGGGAATAAATCTTTTTATAAAATTGCCCGATTATGGACTTTTTTGATTGCAATTACACAAAGATATTGTTATAATATTTCCGTTATATTTTATATCAAATTATTTTTCGGAGGTATCCCGTCATGAAAACATCTGGTTTGATCGGGCTGAAACTGAAAAAAATCGCCCACGTTTTATTGATCGCTCTTTTATGTTGTTGTGCCGTTGCGTTTACCGTCGCTTTAATCGTATGCCTCGCAAGCAATCAAACGCCAATTACGCTCATTATCAGCCTTTCGTCCTGCGCGGGCGTTGCCGTTTTCGCCTTTGTCGTCTATCTGATTTTGTACAGCGTAGGCGATATGTGCGAAATTTCCGCACCGCAACCCCAAACGACGGAAATCGAAATTGCAAAACCTGCCGCAAAAAAGAAAAGAAAGTCCTTAAAGATGAATCTTTCCGCTCTTTTACAGCTCCTCGTCACCCTTACGGCAGGCGTGCTGACCGTTCTTTCCGTTATCTTCTTCTTCAATTATACCCGTGGCGGGCTTCCCGTGCTCGGCATACCCATGACCGTTATGATCATCGCATTCGCCGTAGCTACCGTTTGCGTAGCCGTATGTTGTATCTTTCAAAAATACCGCATCGGCGCAACGCTGGGCATAGTCGCATTCCTTGCCGAACTCGTTTTTAACTCCATGTTTAAAATGACGGGTCCAAACAGTGCCGTTTTCGGCGTCGGCTCCCCTTCCGCCATCTGTCTTTTAGAACTCATTGCCATCATTCTTGCGGTTGTGGCAGGCTTAATCGCCATTGCGAATATCTGGCTTTGCCGAAAGTTCCCCAAAATAAAGTATATTCTGGGCGGCGCAACGCTCGCTTTGATGATCGTTTCCGCATTCCTCTTCCTGCGCGGCGGCACCTACCCTGCATTTGCAGTGAACTATCCCATGGATATCACCTTCTACGGCGTGCGCAACTTGGGCAGAGCTTTATTGGACGGCGTCATCTTCACTGCGCTCAGCCTTTCGCCGGCATACAGTCAAATTGTTTTACAAAAGAAACAAAAAGCAGAATAAACTATTCCCAAGCCTGTAAAAGCAACCCTTTTGCAGGCTTTTTTATACATTTTGACCGCTTACAAATTGCTTTTTCCCGCGGAATATGCTATAATTTTTAAAGATAACCTACCGACGGGGAGAATAACCATGTACGAACATACCGACGCCGTGCTTGCCGCCTTTGACTTTTTATGGGGGTACGGCTTTACCTTTCAAGACTATTACACCAAATCCACCGATACCTGTTGCGTATTCGTGTACCGCTTTGAAAAGAATGAACGCAACTATATAGAATTCCGTTGCCCGACGGGCGGAAACGACGTGAACTTCGTCGTTTGCGTACAGGGCGAAAAGAAATTCCCTGCCATCCGAACGCTGTATGCAAAACGCATTCGGGAATTCCAATGGAAACACCTCTTCAAAAAGCCGACCGTTGCGGAGCGGTGGGCGCTTGCCGCCGAAATCTTCCGTGCGGAAGCACAAAATAACAGCCTTTTCGGCATCTCGCTAAAATGAGGCTGCGTATGGAAAAGTATACCGTTCAACCGTATACGGGCGGAGACGTTGCCGTTTCCGTACCCGGTTCCAAAAGCATCACCAATCGGGCTCTGCTTTTAGCGGCGCTTTCCGATACAGTCTGCACTTTGCACGGCGTGCTCTTTTCCGACGATTCGGAGGCGTTCCTCGATTGCCTCGCTTCGCTCGGATTTTCGCTCTCCGTCGATCGGGAAAAGAAGACCGTTACCGTGCGGGGTGAAAACGGAAAGATCCCCCGTTCGGAAGGCGCAACCATCAACGTGCGCAGCGCAGGTACGGCGGCTCGGTTTTTGACCGTTCTGCTTGCCGTGTGCGGCGGAGAGTACCTTTTGGAATCTTCCGCCCAAATGGAAAAACGCCCCATGGAGCCGCTCCTGTCCGCTTTGCGGCAGGCGGGCGTACAGATAGAATGCCGGAAGACGGAAGGGCATTTCCCTTTCCGACTCCGTTCCTGCGGACTGCAAACCGAAGAGATTTCCATTGACACGGAAAAGAGCAGTCAGTTTGCAAGCGCACTGCTCCTTTGCGCCAACAAGGCAAACGACTTGACCGTACACCTTACGGGCAACCGCACGAACGGAGCTTATATCGGCATCACAACCCGAATGCTATCCGAGTTCGGCGTGCGCTTCCAAAAAAACGGGGACGGCTATACCTTTGCCGCAGGCACGCCGTTCGGTCTGCCCGAATACTACGTGGAACCGGACGTTTCCGCCGCCTGCTACTTTTACGCCGCCGCCGCAGTCACGGGTCGCACCGCTTTGGTACGGGGCGTGCATAAAAATTCCATGCAGGGCGACCTGCAATTCCTTTCCGTTCTGCAAAGCATGGGATGCACCGTCAGAGAAGAAGCGGACGGCATCGCCGTAACGGGAACGCCGCACCTACGGGGCGCAGACGTGGATATGCAGGATTTTTCCGACCAGGTTTTAACACTTTCCGCCATTGCGCCGTTTGCCGAAACCCCCACGCATATACGGAACGTCGGGCATATCCGTATGCAGGAATGCGACAGATTGTCCGCCATCGTGCAAAACCTGACGGCTTTGGGCGTAAAAACCGAAGCCACGCAGGATTCGGTAACCGTTTACCCTGCGCAAACCTTAAAAAAGGCGGAAATTGAAACGTTCGGGGATCATCGGGTAGCGATGTCCTTTACCGTAACGGGGATGCGGAGCGGGAACGTAACGATTCTCGATCCGCTCTGCTGCAAAAAGACCTTCGCCGAGTTTTTTCAGGTAATAGATTCCCTTTACCGCTAAAAAATTTTTCGGGCGGTATTGACTTTTCTGCCGCAAAATGCTACAATGACAGTATATAAGCAGGGGGGCAATACCCTTTGCAACGTGATTGGGAGGGAAAATATGAGTATCATTACAGTCAGCCGTGAATTCGGCAGCGGTGGCAGGGAGCTTGCCAAGCGGCTTGCCGATGCGATGGGATTTCAGTATTACGACAAAGAGATCGTTACGGAAATTGCAAACCGAACGCACTTACACCCGGAATACGTTTCCGAAATGCTGGAAAAGAACACGACTTTCCCCATTACGTACGCCACGTCGTTCGTATATATGGTCGTACAGGACAACGTAACGCAAATCCTTTCCGAACAGTCCAACATCATTCGGGAGATCGCCAAAAACGGGAACTGCGTCATCGTCGGGCGCGCGGCGGACATTTTGCTTGCCGACTACAAACCGTTCAACATCTTCGTGCACGCCTCCACGCAGGCAAAGCTCGACCGTTGCATGGCGCATCAGCATGACGAATCGGAAACGGAAAAATCCGTTTTGCGCAAGATGAAAACCATTGACAAAAACAGAAAAAAGTACCGTGCGCTCATTTCCGACAACGCCTGGGGGGATGCAAATAATTATCACCTTTGCATCGACACGACCGGGCTGGAAATCAAGCAGATCGTACCCGTCGTTGCGGAATACGCTAAAAATTGGTTCGGGCAGCAAAAGAAATAATCCGCATTGCAAAATGCACTCTATGGCAAAACGTAAAAGCCGTGGCGAAGATCATTCGCCACGGCTGTTTTTCCATGTAGTTTTGGGAATAAAGCGCACACGCAGAAAGGCAACGGCAATGCAATCGCCATCAAACCGTGTTCGTCCTGCGTTTTTTATAACGCCTGCCGCTTTATCGCAAAGGAATGGCGGCTTTTGCGTTCGTATCGAGCGGCGCAAAATTGCCTGCTTTATACTGAATCAACCCTTCGCTCGCAATCATGGCGGCGTTATCCGTGCAATATTGCCGTGCCGGAATGACCGCTTTGAGCCCTTCCGCTTTGCAAGCTATTTCCAGCGTTTGCCTAAGGTACCCGTTTGCAATGACGCCGCCGCCCGCCACGATGGTACTAAGGTGCTTTTCCTTGGCGGCACGGATCGCCTTTTGGATCAACACGTCCACCGCCGCATGCTGAAAGGAACACGCCACGTCCGCACGGCTGTATTCCTGCCCCTTCATTTCCATGGTATGGCAATAATTGATGACCGCCGTCTTCAAGCCGCTGTAGGAAAAATTATAGCCGCCTTCGCCTTTGAGCATTTTAGGGAACACGATATTGTTTTTCCCTTCCCTTGCAAGGCGTTCCACGTTCGGGCCGCCCGGATATTGCAGACCGAGCACCCTTGCAACCTTATCGAACGCTTCGCCTGCGGCGTCGTCCAACGTGGCGCCGAGCACTTCAAATTCGGTGTAGCTCTTCGTATGAATGATGGCGGTATGTCCGCCGCTGGCTAATAGCGTGATGAAGGGCGGCTGCAAAGCTTCGTCGTCCAGATACGCCGCCGCCATGTGCCCCCGGATATGGTTGACCGCAATGAGGGGTACGCCCAAAGAATAGGCAAGCGCCTTTGCGAACGAAAGCCCCACGAGCAATGCGCCGAGCAAACCTGCGCCGTAGGTTACGGCAACGGCGTCGATTTCCTTTAAGGTAACGCCTGCCTTGCAAACGGCACGCTCCACCACTTCGTCCACCGCTTCCGTATGCGCGCGGGAAGCGATTTCCGGAACGACGCCGCCGTACTTCGCCTGTTCCGTTGCGGAAGAGATGATTTCGCTCGACAAAATTTTTCTGCCTCGGATTACGGCGCAAGCCGTTTCGTCGCAACTGGATTCGATGCCGAGGATCAACGGCTCTTCCCGAATAACGGTTGTTTTCTGAATCGTATCAAAATACATTTTTACGCCTTTTTTAAATATTCTACGATAAATTCCTGAATTTCTCCGTCCATGACCGCCTGAATATCGCCCTTTTCATATCCCGTACGATGATCTTTTGCCATCGTGTAAGGGCAGAATACGTAGGAACGGATCTGCGAACCCCATTCAATCTTTTTGACTTCGCCCTTCAAAGCGGCTTCGGCGGCTTCCCGCTCTTCGATCTGTTTTTCCACCAGACGGGAGCGAAGAATCCGGAACGCCATTTCCTTATTTTGCAACTGGCTCCGCTCGTTCTGGCAGGTTACCACGATGCCGGTAGGGAAGTGCGTGATTCGGATCGCCGTTTCCGTTTTGTTGACCTTCTGCCCGCCCGCACCGCTGGAACGGTACACGTCGATGCGGATATCTTCGGGTCTGATTTCCACGTCGTTGTCGTTTTCCACTTCCGGCATGACTTCGAGGGAGGCAAAGGAAGTGTGCCTGCGCTTGGCGGCGTCAAAGGGGGAAATGCGCACTAAGCGATGCACGCCCCTTTCCGCTTTCAGGTATCCGTAAGCATTTTCTCCTTCCACACGGAAGTCCACGCTCTTGATGCCCGCTTCATCGCCGGGGATGCGGTCGATTTCCGTTACCGTATACCCCGTGTTTTCCGCATAGCGGCAGTACATACGGTAGAGCAGGGAAACCCAGTCGCAAGCTTCCGTACCGCCTGCGCCTGCGTGCAACGTCATGAGTGCGTTGCAGGAATCGTACTGCCCCCTTAGCAACGCCCGGATGCGCAACGCTTCGATCTTCTTTTCCGTCTCCGCAACCAAAGCGTCCAGCTCGGAAATGAGTTCTTCGTCCTCCATTTCTTCGATCAGGTTGACCATCTCGTTTGCGTCGTTGAGTTTTGCGGCGCATTCGTTATAGGCATTCACGCTGCTTTCCATGGAAGCTATCTGCTTGCCGAGCTTGGCGGAAGCTTCTATATCCTGCCAGACCTCGGGTTTTTCCTGTTCCGCTTTGAGTTCAATAATCTTTTTCTGCTTTTCGTCTATATCCAATGCGTACTTTACTTCCGCAAGCGTATCGCCGATCGCTTTTAAATTCAGTCTGTAATCGTCTGCTTTAAACATAAAAATTTCCTTACTCCGCTTTCTGCGGAAATAATTCTGATTCTACGGAAAAACCGTATCGTATAAGAGCGAACGGTGCCTGTATGCTGCCCGTCCGCTCTGAGAGTACTTTTTACGGCTTACGCCTTATTCGCAGGGTTGCCGCAACATTTTTTATACTTTTTACCGCTTCCGCAAGGGCAGGGACTGTTCGGTCCGGGCTTCTTGGTTGCAATCACGGGGCGGTTGCCTTCCGAAGAATTGGTGGTGTATCCTCCCGAACGGGCGGTCGCCGTCGTGGGCAGAAGCATGGCTCTTTCGTATTCGGAAGCCGTTGCGCTCTTCTGTTCCGCAGGTGCAGGCGCTTCCGTATTCTGTGCGGCGGGCGCACTTTCGCCCTCTGCCTTCTTTTCTCCCTGTGCTTCGTCAAGCTTTTCTTCCGTCTGCGCGGGCGCAGGCTTATTGGCAGGCGCATTCTTTGCTTCCGTGATGCGAACTTTCAACAAAAGAGAAATCGTGCGGTTCTGAATACGTTCGATCATTTCGTCGAACATTTCAAAGCCTTCCTGCTTGTAGGCGATAACGGGGTCTACCTGCGCATAGGCACGCAGGCTGATACCTTTACGGAGCTGATCCATTGCGTCGATGTGATCGATCCAGTTCGTATCTACCGTGGAAAGCAGAATCTGGCGCTCGATGACGGCAAAGCTGATGTTCGGATCCCCGATCTTTTCCCGCAATTCCGCTTCGATGTTGGCAATTCTCGTATTGTAACCCTCGGTAGCCTGTTCTACGATGCGGTTGAATACTTCGTTGTAGTCCATTTTCGCCAGCTCTTTTGCGGTGGTAAACTGCGTGCCTTCCGGCAGAATGCGCAGTTCCAACGCCTTATTGAGCGCGTCTACGTCCCACTTTTCAGGTAATTCTTCCACGTTGACCGTTTCGTCCAGCACGAACTTGACGAATCCGGGAATATATTTGAGCAGCTGTTCGTGTACGTCTTCGCCCTTGAGGACTTTCATTCTCTCGGCGTAGATGATTTCACGCTGCTTGTTCATGACGTCGTCGTACTGAATGACGTTTTTACGGATACCGAAGTTTCTGCCTTCGATCGCCTTCTGCGCATTTTCTACCCCGCGGGAGAGCATCTTCGATTCGATGCAGTCGTCGTCCTGCATCTTGAAGAACTGATATACCCGCTGCATCTTTTCGCCGCCGAAGCGCTTGATGAGATCGTCTTCCAGGGAAAGGAAGAATACGGACATACCGGGGTCGCCCTGACGGCCTGCACGGCCGCGCAACTGGTTGTCGATACGTCTGGATTCATGCCGTTCCGTACCGATGATGCAAAGGCCGCCGGCTTCCTGCACTTTTACCTTTTCCGCATCCGTTTCCTGCTTGTATAATTCGTAAATTTCACGGTAATGCTGACGGACTTCTTCCAGTTCGGGGCTCAGTTCCGTATAGGAAGTCGCCTGTTCGATCACGTCGTGTTCGTAGTTTTCTTCCCGCAGTCTCTTCTTTGCCAGATATTCGGGGTTACCGCCGAGCAGAATATCGGTACCACGACCCGCCATGTTGGTAGCGATGGTTACCGCACCCAGACGACCTGCCTGCGCAACGATTTCCGCTTCCCGTTCATGGTTCTTTGCGTTTAAGATATTATGACGAATGCCGTTATGCTTTAAGAGCTTGGCAATGGATTCGGACTGTTCGACGGAAGTGGTACCGACGAGCACGGGCTGCCCCTTTTCGTGCCGCTCCATGATTTCCTGCACGACGGCTTTCTTTTTGCCCTCTTCGGTAGCGTACAATCTGTCGGCATAGTCTGCACGGATAACGGGTTTATTGGTCGGAATTTCCAATACGTCGAGCGAGTAAATCGTTCTGAATTCCGCTTCTTCCGTCTTTGCCGTACCGGTCATACCGGAAAGCTTTTTATAAAGACGGAAATAATTCTGGAAAGTAATGGTTGCGATGGTCTTGTTTTCGTTCTTGACCTTTACGCCTTCCTTGGCTTCGATTGCCTGATGCAGCCCGTCGGAATAGCGGCGACCGATCATGAGACGACCCGTAAATTCATCGACGATGACGACTTCGTCGTTGTTGACGATGTAGTCTACGTCCTTGGCAAACAGCTTATGCGCCTTTAAAGCCTGCTGAATGTGATGGTTGAGATCCGCATTGGTGATATCGCCGAGGTTTTCGATGCCGAACGCTCTTTCCGCCTTGATTGCGCCGTTTTCGGTGATCTGTACGGTCTTTTCCTTGCGGTCGATGACGTAATCCCACTTATCGCATTCCAGTTCCATGTCCGCGTCGGAAAGCGTCTCGCCGTTCTTTTTGGCTTCCTTGATGCGTTCCTGCAAAGCCTCTTCCATTTCCTTCTTTTCGTCTTCGTAACCGCCGCGGATAGTACGGACGAATCTGTCTACGTCTTCGTACAGACGGGAAGATTTATCGCCTCTGCCGGAAATGATGAGCGGCGTTCTCGCTTCATCGATCAGAATGGAGTCGACTTCATCGACGATTGCAAACGCCAGCCCCCTCTGCCGCATAGCGGGCAGGGACTTTTCCAGATTATCCCGCAGATAATCGAAGCCGAGTTCGTTGTTCGTACCGTAAGTGATGTCGCATTTATACGCTTCTCTCTTCTGTTCGTCGGTCATGCCGGGCACGACTACGCCTACGGTCAGACCCATGAACTTATAGAGTTTGCCCATCCATTCGGCGTCACGCTTCGCAAGATATTCGTTGACGGTTACGATGTGTACGCCTTCGCCCGTCAAAGCGTTCAGATAGGCGGGCAACGTTGCAACCAGCGTTTTACCTTCGCCCGTGCGCATTTCGGCAATACGGCCCTGATGCAAACAGATACCGCCGATGAGCTGTACGTGGTAGTACTTCATCTTCAATACACGGAAGGCTGCTTCGCGCAAAGCGGCAAAAGCCTCCACCAAAATATCGTCCGTCGTCTTGCCGTCCTGAATCTGCTGTTTGAATACGTTGGTCTGATTGCGAAGCTCCTCATCGGTCATCGCCTGATACTTAGGTTCCTGTTCTTCGATAATCTTTGCCAGCTTATCCAGCTTTTTCAAACTTTTTTTACCGTCGCTGCTTAATACATTCTTAAAAAATCCCATCTTTCACTCCAAAAAATCATGTTCCGCCCTGCCGGGGACGGCAACATATCCATAATTTTTATGCGCAAGGCGTCTCTTTCAAAACGTCATACTGTTCTATTATTCCATTTTACATTATTTTCGCGCAATTGGCAATGCTTTTAAGGGTAGTTTTATAAATTTTTATGATTTTTTATAAGAAGAACCGCAAAAAAACATACCGAAAAATACCCGTAAACCGAGGTTTACGGGTAAATGCCGCCTCATTGCAAGCCGTACTCCTTTGCCAGCTTTGCAAATGCGGGCAACGCTTTTTTTATCAACTCCGTGGAAACGCAGTACGCTATGCGCACGTACCCGGCACAGCCGAAATCGTCCCCGGGCACGAAAAGCAGTTCGTACTTTTTTGCCCGTTCGCAAAAAGCGGTTGCGTCCGCTTCGGGAGAACGCACGAAGATATAGAACGCCCCGTCCGGCTTGGCGCAGGTAAATCCGTATTCCTCCAATGCGGAACAGAGCAGGTTGCGGTTGCGCTCGTAAACGGAAAAATCCGAACGTTCCGCAACGCAACGCTCTACCAGAAACTGGAACAGCGTAGGCGCGCATACGTAACCGAGCGCTCTGCCCGCCCCGCAGACGGCGGCGTAAATCTCTTTCGCGTCCTGCGCTCTGTCGCTTACGGCGATATACCCGATACGTTCCCCCGGCAAGGACAAAGCTTTGGAAAAAGAATAACACTGAATCACTTCGTCGTAATACCGGAACACGCACGGAACTTCCACGCCGCCGTAGGCAAGATCCCGATAGGGCTCGTCCGATACGAGGTAAATCGTATGTCCGTATTCCGCCGAACGCTTCTTCAGCGTTTGAGCAAGCCGCATAATCGTCTGCTCGGAGTAAACCACGCCGCTCGGATTGTTGGGGGAATTGATGATAACCCCCTTGGTATGTGCGTCTATCAACGATTCAAATGCGGCAAAGTCGATCTGAAAATCTTCCGTCCTTGCGGGAACGATTTTCAGCGCACACCCCGCGCCGTTCACAAACGTCTTGTATTCGGTAAAATAGGGCGCAAAAGTAATAAAGTTATCGCCTTTGCAAGCAAGCGCATGGAAGGTTATGGCAAGGCTCGCCGCAGCCCCCGCCGTCATGTATACGAGGTCGGGATCGAGCGTGGTGCCGAAACGGCGGTTGTTATAGTCCGTGATCGCCTTGCGCACGGAGTAATGCCCCTGTGCGGAAGAATAGGCGTGTAATTTTACGGGATCCGTATTTTCCACGATATCCCGTAACGCCTCCGCCACGCTCGGCGGTGCGGGAACGGAAGGATTGCCGATGGAAAAATCAAATACGTTTTCCCTGCCGATAGCGGCTGCCCTTTGATTTCCGTATTCAAAGATCTCCCGAATGACGGAACGCTTTGTGCCAAGTTGAATCATTTCTTCCGAAACCATAAAAATAAAACCTCTGTGCATAGATTCTTTCTTATTGATTATAACAGATTGCCCGTTTTATGGCAACTGCCTGAAAGGAATTTTCAAAAAACACATTGCATTTGATTTAAAAAATATAAAAAATTGCTTGGAAATGTTGCAATTTATCTTTTTTTGTGCTAAAATAAAAACAGTACTAAAAATTTTCATAAGGAGTAAGAAAATGAAAAAGAAAATTGCTTGTTTGGCAGTTGCATTCGTACTGTTGCTTTCCATTACGGGTTGCGGCGCGGCAGAAGATAAAACTTACTATTTATCGAACGCCGAAAAAATCGCGCAATACGTTTTGAGCGACACTACCCCCGTCATCTGCTACGATAACTATGCGGAAGCCGGCTTGACCCAAAGCTACATGGCGGAAGCAGACAAGTCCTATACCCTGAACCTTGCGGAAGGCGTTACCATGGGCAGCGTAACCGCCGTGGATAAGGATCAGAAGGCAACGGACGCTTCCCGGGTCGTAACCGTTTCCGGCAACACCTTCACTTCCGTCGGCGCAGGTACGGTCAAAGTACAGCTGAATAAGGACGGCGCATCCGTCGGTACGCTGGAAATCGTTTCCGCTCCGGCATACGTCACCGATCCCGATAATATGTACAAAAAGAAGGCAAGCGACTACACGCAGAGCAGTAAGCACGCCGGCAGTTGCCACGACCCTTCCCTGATCGAAGTAGAAGAAAACGGCGTAAAGACGTATTATATGTTCTCTACCGGTTGGAGCTACGGCAACGAAATGAGAAAATCCACCGACCTCATCCATTGGGAATATATCGGTAAATCCACGCACGCCGGCACCGAACTGAAGGACATCGAAGCTTGGGAAACCACCTCCAACAGAAACGGCACTTTGCAGTGGTGGGCTCCCGATATCGTACCTGCGGCAGGCGGCGGCTACTGGCTGTATACCTGCGTCGTTGACGGCGCAAACGGCGGCGTAGACGCTACCGTCGGCGGAGAAGTCGGCAAATATACCAAGGCAGCCATCGTTCTGTTCTGGTCGGAAACGCTGACGCCCGAAACGTTCACTTATAAGGGCGTGCTCGTGCAGTCCTGCATTCCCGCAGCCGGACAAGACCTCGACGTAAACGCCATCGACCCGCAGATCATCTATACCACCGACGGCAGAATGTATATGGCATACGGTTCCTTCGGTACGGGTAACTATATTCTGGAACTCGATCCGCAGACCGGTCTCCGCACCGAAAAGGTCAAGGAACTGACCAACTCTGCCAACGGCGAACGGGGCAGCAAGAACTATAAAGATTGGTTGACCCCCGATCAGGTCGTAAACGAAAGAGACTACGTTTCCAACTACCTCTTCTCCAACTATGAAGACGAAGACGGCTACGAAATCGGTTGGTACACGCCTTACTACGGCACCGCCATTTCCCGTAAAAACATGGAAGCTCCCGTTATCGCCCGTCATGACGGCGTTGTAAAGTATAACGAAGACGGTAACGCCATCAGCGAAGCCACCACCTACTATTATTCCATGCACTCCATGGACGGTCTGGACGTAGCTTACGCTATGTGGGGCGGCAAGAGCGAAAGCGTTACGGGTACCTATCACGGCGTAACCGGCAGTATCGTTTATAATATGGCAAACAACAACAAGGGCGGCAACAAGTACATGGGTTCCTTCACTTGGGAAGACAACGCTTATTCCTACGACATTCTCCTCACGGGACACAACGACCTCTTCACCACCTCGAACGGCACGCACGTTGCTGCGTTCATCACGAGAACCGACTCCTACAAGGATTGGGGTATTTCCAATAACAGAGTATTCTTAACGCAGATTCATCAGTACACGCTCAATGCAAACGGCGATATCTGCGTCAACCCCAACCGCTATGCCGGTGAAGTAGAAAGAACGGTTTCCGAAGCAGAAATGCTCGCCTTCGCCGATCAGGGTTACTTCAAGCTGGCTCGTCTCGTTATGACGGGTGCAAGCACCGTTACGTCTCAGTACGTACAGCTCAATGCCGACCATACCATCTCCGGCGCATATACCGGTTCCTGGAAGGTATACGGCAAGAACTTCATCAAGATCGTTCTGGACGGTTACGATACCTATTACGGCACCGTTACCTGCTCCTGGCTGGATGATCAATACTGCGTAGGTATGTCCTTCACCGCACTCGGTCAGAAGACGGGTTATTCCATCCTGGCAAACAGCGTTGTAGACCTCGATAAGACGAGCGTTGTAAAGGCATAACTAAAACACCGACCGGATAAATAGGGAAATCCCCGGATTCACGCAATGCGTCGCATTTTGAAAAATGCGACGCATCGTTTTTTTCTTTTTAAATTTCTTGACACGCCATAACCGAAGTGATACAATCATATTATACAATCAAGGAGGACATTATCATGAAATACTGTTCCAACTGCGGAAAAGCCGCAGAAGATTCGGACGCATTCTGCACGAACTGCGGACGTGCATTTGCGCAAACGGAAGGCGATCTCTTCAACAGAGAATCATCTCCCAATACCACCTATTCCCAACCGTCCTATACGCAAACGGAACCTGCGCAATCCAATCTTGCCAAAACTTCCATGGTTCTGGGAATTGTCGGATTCTTCTTCGCCGGGTTTATTCTGGGTATCCTTGCCGTCGTTTTTGCGGAAAAGAGCAAGGCCGAAACCAACGGCGTGATGGTCTCCGAAGCCAAAACCGGTAAAGTCTGCGGCATCATCAACATCGTTTTATCCGTCGTTTCGATTGCGGCCGTCATCATCACCGTTGCCGTGGGCATCAGTATGGGAATTTTCCTGTCCTGAATTTTCGGTTAAAACCAAAACGAATGCGTCCGAAAAGAGAAGTTTGCTGATTTTTCAGGCTTCTCTTTTTTATATTTGATTTCTTTTCGGGTGATATAGTATAAGGAAACTATTCTTGCAAGGAGGAACTTTTTTATGGCGACCAAAAAACTCTCGCCCGACTGTTCCTTTATCGGAACTTTGGATAAGGCCGGCTTACCGCACGGCACAGGCACTCTGCGATGGGATAGCGGCGATACCTATGCCGGCAAATGGAATCACGGCAAGCTTTTTGCAACGGGAACCAGAACCACCAAAGACGGAAAAATTTACAACGGCAGCTGGAAGGACAACCTTTTAGACGGCAAAGGCACCATACGGTACCCCGACGGCACCGTTTACAACGGCAACTGGAAAAATTTACTTCGGGAAGGCTTCGGCGTATGGCAGGAACCAAACGGAACGTACCAAGGGAAATGGAAGAACGATGCGATGCACGGCTTCGGCTCCTACCGCTGGGCGGTAAACACGCAGACCGCCAACGCCACGTACGTAGGGTATTGGCAGGACGGCGTTCGCCACGGCAAAGGGGAATGGAAATCCGCAGACGGCGATTCCTATTCTGGCGACTGGGAAGGCGGTAAGCCGAACGGATTCGGCATTGCCCGCTATCGGGGGAACGAATACGAAGGGGAATGGAAAAACGGACTGAAACACGGGAAGGGAAAGCTATCCTATGCGGACGGAACCGTTTACGAAGGCCTTTGGGAAAACGGCTACCCCAAGGCGGAGAGCCTCACCTTTTCCGACGGCTCCTACACGGGCGGATTCAAAGGAAAACTGCGCCACGGCAAGGGCAAGATGCTTTATGCGGACGGCGCCGTGTACGACGGCGACTGGAAGGACGACCTGCCCGACGGAAAGGGCTCCTACACGGGCGGAAGCAATACGCAACTTGCGGGGTGTTCCTATAACGGGCAGTGGAAAGGCGGCGCCATGCACGGCACGGGCGTATTCCGATACGCCAACGGATCCGAATACAGAGGCTCCTTTGTATGCGGCAAAAAAAGCGGCTACGGCGAATGGTCGGACGCAGACGGCACGAGCTATTGCGGCAACTGGGAAAACGATAAAAGGCACGGCGCAGGGAAACTTCGCTATCCGGACGGCACCGTTTGCTTCGGAATCTGGGCGCAAGGGCTTATTACGGGCACGCCCCGATTTACCTACCCGAACGGCGTTTACGAAGGGCAGACAGCGCGCGGCGTACAACACGGTTACGGCGTTATGTTTTATGCGGACGGCAGCGAATACGACGGGGAGTGGAAAAACGGGCAACGGAACGGTTACGGCGCCTGTTTTACCACCGATGAAGTCGTATATATCGGGGAATGGCTAAACGACAAAAAGAACGGCGCAGGGAGACTGCGCTATGCGGACGGAACCGTTTACGACGGCACTTTTTTAAACGACGAACGGAACGGGGCAGGCTGCCTTTTTGAACCGAACGGCAACGTGTACCGAGGCGATTTTGCCGACGGACTGCGTAGCGGCAAGGGCAAGCAAATCTACGCCGAAAACGGCGAAATATACGAGGGGGAATGGAAGGACGACAAGCGGAACGGGAACGGTATTCTGACCTTTCGGAACGAAAGCACGTTTATCGGCACGTTTGAAAACGATTTGCAGAGCGGCTTTGGCACATTGTTTTATCGGGACGGCACCAATTATCAGGGGGAATGGAAGCACGGCCGACTGGAAGGCTACGGAACCTTTCACTACCCGAACGGAGACGTATTCGAGGGGGAATGGAAACACGATAAAAAGCACGGCACGGGCATTTTACGCTATGCGAACGGCGACCTGTACAACGGGAGCTTTCAAAACGACCTGCGCGACGGCAAAGGTACGCTCGTTTATGCCAACGGCGATACTTACAGCGGGGAATGGAAAGCCGACTTGCCCCAGGGGCAGGGCGTTTATCGGCATCACGCAGGCGGCGTATACACGGGTGCGTTCGCCTGCGGAATGCGCAACGGCTACGGGGAATACCGCTATAAAAACGGCGACAAATTTTCCGGGCATTGGCAAAACGATAAAAAGCACGGGCGGGGCATCATGCAATATGCGGACGGATGCAGTTTTAACGGCGATTATGCCGACGGCAAAAAGAACGGCTACGGAGAATACCGCTACAAAAACGGCGACGTATACCAAGGCGAATGGAAAAACGACCAAAAACACGGCAGCGGCCTCTACGTGGGTGCGGACGGCAGCCGCTATCAGGGCGGATTCGTGTTCGGCAAAAGAAGCGGCTACGGAGAAATGACGTTTACGAGCGGCGATACCTACGCAGGCACTTTTTATAACGACCTGCGCAACGGTAACGGCAAACAGACCTACAAGGAAAGCGGCGACGAATACGAAGGTATGTGGCAGGACGATAAGCGCAACGGACCGGGGCGGTACAAGCGAGGCAGCGGCGCGCATTGCGGACTCGTTTACGAAGGTCTGTTTTGGGAAAACGAATTCGACCGTAACGGAACGCTCCTTTACCCGAGCGGCGACGTATACAAGGGCGACGTTTTGCGGGGCATGAAGCACGGCAAAGGGGAACTTACCTATGCGAACGGAGATTTCTATTCGGGGGAATTTGTCAAAGACAGGCGGCACGGCAAAGGAATACTGCGCTATGCGGACGGCGCCGTTTACGACGGAGAATGGCAAGCCGATATGCCTTTCGGCACGGGCACGCTGACGGACGCCAAGGGCGGAAAGTATTTCGGGAACTTTCAAGGCAATCAATTCCACGGTAAAGGCGTCTATCGCTACCCGAACGGCGACGTATACGACGGCGAGTGGAAAAACAACCGCCCGAACGGCTTTGGCAAACTGACGTATGCAAGCGGCAGAACCAAAACGGGTATCTGGCGCAAAGGAAAATTTTGCGGATAACGGTACAAAACAGAAACACGGAGCATATAGTATAATAGAAGCGGAAAAGCTTTGACGAAAGATTTCAAAACACAAAGGAAGTACTTTCTTATCTCTCCACTCGGTTGCTATAATTTCCTCCTTTTTGCGGCGTTCCTTTTTCGGAAGGGACGCCGTTTTTATGCCCTTTGTGCCTAAGCAAGGAACGGCGACGCTCGGAAAGTTCCTTTTGCATTTTACCCATAGAAAACGGCGACGCTCCGATACGAGCGTCGCCGTTCCTTTTTAACCGGTAAAACCGAGGGATATCAATATAGCTTCGTTTACCTTTTGCATCGTGCCGTCGGGAAGCGCCCCGATCCTTTCCTTCAGCCGCCTTTTATCGAGCGTTCTGATCTGTTCCAATAAAATTACCGAATCTTTTTGTAGTCCGTAGCTCTGGGAGGGCAATTCTATATGGGTCGGCAATTTTGCTTTGTTGATTTTGCTCGTAACCGCCGCGGCTATCACCGTAGGGCTGTACTTATTCCCTACGTCGTTTTGTACCACCAGAACGGGGCGTATACCGCCTTGTTCGCTACCGACCACGGGCGAAAGGTCGGCATAGTAAAGTTCTCCCCTTTTAATAGTCATATAAGCAACCTCGTTTCTTTTTTTTCTGCGGTAAATATACGCCCTCATTCTATTCTATGTAATCCGCAGGCGTTTGGTGCTTCTCAAAAAAATCGCCCCGAAAAACCTTTGAGCGTATCTGCCGCTACTAAAAGTTTTTCCAAAGGGCGAAAAATTATTCATGGTTTTTTAATATTTCCAAAAGTTGTGCAACCGTTTTCTTTTCCCTCGGGCTCACAAAATCGGGAGCGATCGAATGCAGCGGCGTCAACACGAAGTCCCGATTGCAAAAATCCTTGTGCGGAATAATCAAGTCCGGGTCGTTTATTTCCGTCTGCCCGAAAAATACGATGTCCAGATCCACGGTGCGGTTGCCCCACCGCTCCTTGCGCACTCTGCCGCCGCGGTTTTCTATACCGTGCAGAGCATCCAGAAGTTCGCGCGGCGTGTACACCGTGCGGATCTTCACCGCCGAATTCAAAAACGGCTCGGTTGCAACGCCGCCGTAAGGCGCCGTTTCCAGATAGGGCGCAACGGCTTCCACCGCAATATTTTCATCCGCCTTCAATTCCTCTATCGCGCGGTCGAGGTTTTCCTTTCGGTTGCCGAGGTTTGCGCCGATGGAAAGGTACGCCTCCTCCGCACGCACTTCCGCCGTAACGGAAACGAAATCGAAGTCGAGC
Source organism: uncultured Clostridia bacterium (assembly GCA_945833955.1). Classification (GTDB taxonomy): domain Bacteria; phylum Bacillota; class Clostridia; order Christensenellales; family Borkfalkiaceae; genus CAMAGA01. Next base: position 13,521 of record CAMAGA010000001.1, on the reverse strand, counting down.
GGCACGGGGGCTTGCGGTTTTTTGACCGTCAGTAAAATACTTTGCACGAGCGGAAAGGACAATACGATATGCCTTGCCGTGCGCAAGCACAGCGTTTCGATCAAGTCAAAGGAGTTTTCCCGTACAAAACGGTCGATTGCCCCCATGACTTCCGCATAGTTGACGGTTTTATCCAGCTCGTCCGAATCCCCGAAGGCAACCGTCATTTCCCCGTCGAATACGAACGGCTGCAGGTTAACTTTTTCCGCAGGCAAAACGCCGTGTTTCGCCCAAATGCGCAGCCCCTGCCAACTGATTTTTTTCCCTTGCATCCCTTTAACCCTCCAAATCGGAAAAGTCCGTATCAAATTCCTCCGAATGGTCTATGGCGTACTTGTTTTCCTTTACGTCATGCACCCGAACGAAGAGTATTCCCTCCCGTGCGGCAAAGGCGCTGGTACGCATGGTTGCCGGCAAGCGGTCCTGCGGTTCGCCGCCGAACATACGCTTGCGGGACGTACCGAGTAGCGACGGGTACCCGAGCGAATGCAGTTTTGTATACTCCTTGAGCGTTGCAAAATTCTGCGCCTTGTCTTTGCCGAACCCGATGCCGCCGTCCAGCACGATCTTATTTTCGGGTATGCCTGCCGCCTTGGCAAGATGCAGGGAGACTTGCAGAAAGTCTTCTATCCCCTGCCACAGCCCTTGCGGATAGCGGTTGTGGCTTTGATTGTGCATGATGCACACGGAAGCGCCGTATTCCGCAACGGTGCCTGCCATATCTTTATCGTACTGCAATCCCCATATATCGTTGATTAAATCCGCGCCTTCGTCCAAAGCGGCTCTTGCCACGGACGAATAGAACGTATCCACGGAAACGGGAATATCGAAATGCCTTTTGACGGCCCGTATTGCAGGGAGCAACCGCTCCCTTTCCACCTCGGGCGGCACAAGCGTATGCCCGGGCCTTGTGGACTGTGCGCCGATGTCTAAAACGGCGGCGCCGTCTTTTATCATTTTTTCCGCCTTAGTCAGAACTTCGCATTCCTTGGTTCTGCTTTCCGCAAAAAAGGAATCGGGCGTCATGTTTACGATGGCAAAAATATGCGTGCCCTTTTCAAACGATCTGTTGCCGATAATCATAGTTTAATCCCGTAAAAGCGACAATATTTCCGCACGCTTCGCCTCCGTGATCGTTCCCTTTACGGCGAGCGTTACCGTCTGCGTGCCGGGCTTTTTTACGCCCCGACAGGTCATGCACGTATGCTCCGCACGGCACAACACCACTACCGCCTGCGGCTGCAGATAATCCATAATCGCCTGCGCAATCTCATCCGTCATGCGCTCCTGTATTTGCAGACGCTTGGCAAATACTTCCACCGTTCTTGCCAGTTTGGAAATGCCGACCACCTTCCCGTTCGGAATATAAGCTATTTGTACTTTGCCGAAAAAGGGCATGAGGTGGTGTTCGCACGTGGAATTGAATTGAATATCCCGTTCCACCACGACTTCGCTCGCAGGAGCATCAAACACTCTTGCAAGCTCCGACTGCGGGCTCTTATCCCGCCCTGCCGTCAGCTCCGCAAACATGGCGGCAACCCTATGCGGCGTATCCCGCAAACCTTCCCGTTCGGGGTCTTCGCCGATCGCCTCTAAAAACGTCTTTACGGCTTCTTCCGCTTTTTTTACGTCCATTATTCTTCCTCCGCAGTACGGATCTTCCCCGTCTTTTCGCTCAGCAAGGCAACGAGCGCATTCCGATCTCCCCGAACAAAGCCGAGCTTATCCAAGGTGATGCTTTGCTTCCCTACGTATAAGGAAATGAATTCCGTTTTTTCTTTGATCTTGGTGACGTCGGCATAGTCGCATTCCCTCGCGGAAACCGCTTTGTTCTCCCGATATTCCACACAGAGGATGGCGTTCTGCATAAAGTAATACTCTACGGAGCAATCCGCCAATTCCCGCGCCAAAGCGTTCGATTTGCCGATATTCCGAAAGGTCATCACGCCTAAAATCCCGGCTAGCGCCGCAAAGATCAACACGTTCAGATTGCCGCTTTGGATTGTCCACACCACGCAGAACCCGAAGGTTGCCACTGCCAGCACAACGAAAATATACGCTATCCACGTATGATCCAGCCAACCCCTTGCAAACTTAGCGATTCTTTCCCCGCTGATCTGCATCTCTATCAGGGCATTTTCCCGTGCGGTCTCTGCCAAAGCCTGCGCCCGTTCCGATTCCTCGGCTTCCGCAGGTTGCTCTGTTTCCATTTCTTCACTCATGGCCGTTCTCCTGTCAAAATTTTTTTTGCTTTTGCTAAAACGGAAAAACTTCCGCATATCACTATATTTTTATATCGCATAGCCGCCTGCAACGCCTGCTCCATACTTTCGGCGCTTTCCGCCTGCAATCCGTTCTGCAAAAATACGCTTTGGAGCGTTTTTGCATCCGTCCCTCTTGCCGTGGGGGCGATAACCGTAAAGATTCTATGCGGCGCAAATGCAAGCAGTTCCCGTGCGTTGGCGTGCAAGTCCTTATCCCGAAACATCCCCACGATCATCGCCGTCTCCCCCGGCGCATAACCGTATCTTTTCAGGGCGTTGCAAAGTGCCTGCAAGGCGTTGGGATTGTGCGCTCCGTCCAGCACGAAACGATGCCCGAACCGCTCCATCCGCTCCCATCTGCCGCATAAACCCGAACGGGCAATTCCCCTATGAATGCTCTCTGCGTCTATCCCCAGATATTCGGCGACTTCTATTGCCAGCGTTGCGTCCTGCATCCTTGCGTCGGTTACGTCGGGCATACGGTACGTTTTTCCTTGGTAGAAAAATTCCGTATCGGACAACGCTTGCGCCTTTTCTGCCACGACGCACTTTTCCGCTCGGCGCAACACCTTCATCACTTCTTCGTCCTGCGCAAAAGTGATCAAAGGGCAGTTTTGCACGATTCCGAACTTCTGCTCCGCAATTTCCGTAAGCGTACTGCCGAGTATGTGCATATGGTCGTATGCCACGCTCGCGATCACCGCAAGCTCTTTTTTTTCTATGGCGTTCGTTGCGTCTTCCCGTCCGCCCAAGCCGCATTCGATCACGGCGAAATCGGCTTGGCTCCTTGCAAAATACAGGAGTGCCAGGCAGAACTCCGTTTCAAACGCCGTCGTTTGCGGATTCGTCTCCAATATTTCCGTAAGCAATCGGGCGTAAGTCTCTTCGGGTATATATTCGCCGTTCAAAGCGAACTGTTCCCGATAATCGAATACCGCAGGCGACGTAAACACGCCCGTCCGAAGCCCTGCCTGCTGTAAAACGGCGGAAATAAACGCACAAGTCGTGCCCTTTCCGTTGGTTCCCGCAACGTGGATGATACGGAGTTTATCCTGCGGATTGCCAAGCTTACGCAATGCGGAACGCACCCGTTCCGTGCCGTATAGGCTCCCTGCCTTCTCCATACGGGAAATAATTTCTCTTGCCTGTACATAATTCATAATCTTGCCCCATATTACTTTATATTATAGTGCAAAACGGTATCTTTTGCAAGCCTTTGCGCCATATTATTTTTATGGCTTTGATTTTTGTAAGAACGACCGTTATATTTATAGTTTTGCTCATCGTCATACGGCTCATGGGCAAGCGACAGATCGGGGAAATGCAACCGTTTGAGTTTGTAATCACACTGCTCATAGCGGAACTTGCCTGCATACCCATGTCCGACACCTCCATTCCGCTTCTGTACGGCGTAGTTGCCATCGTGACCATCTATCTGTTGCATCAGATCATCTGCGTCGTGGACGAAAAGGTCCGATTCATGCGCACCGTACTCGGCGGAAAGCCCAGCATCGTGATCAATGCGGACGGCATCGACTACGCCAATTTAAAGCGTAACAATTTAGACGTAGCCGACCTCGTAGAGAGTATGCGGGAATCGGGCTATCCTTCCCTCGATTCCGTTGCCTACGCCGTGTACGAAAGCAACGGTAATTTCAGCGTTATTCCCAAAAAAGAAGGCTCCGAGAGTGCAGGCACGTTGCCCCGCATCATCGTGGACGAGGGGCAGTTTGAACAGGATAACCTTGCCGCCAGCGGAAAGGACGAAGCCTTTTTTTTGGACCTTTTCCGCCAAAACGGCGCAAACCGATTAAAAGACGTCATTTTATTTACCTTGGATGAAAAGGGCAAGGGGTACTTTCAGACGAAAACGCAGCCCTATCGGGTATTGCAGATACCCGATTGCAAGGAGAGCGCATGACGAAGAACATTATTTCCATATTCGCTTCCGCCCTGTTTCTCTTTTTATTGTTCCTGACGGAAGCGCTGTTCGTTTCCCATCAGTTTGAGGCGTTTAAAACGGCTCTGCATTCCCTGTACTATAAAATCGAGGACGGCTCCGCCACTACGCAGGACGGCGAAAGCGTGCGCACACTGTGGCGGGCGCAAAAAAACGTACTGCACGTCTTCATTCCGCATAACGACGTAGTCCGCATGGACTACTATCTGGGCGAAGCGGTTTCCTACTTATACAGCGGAGAATACGTACTTGCCCTGGCGAAGGCGGAAGTCTTGGTAGAAATCTGCGAAAACCTGCCTGCGACTTATAAAGTTTCCCCCGAGAATATTTTTTAAGAGGTATTGACGAAACTATCCTTTCGTTGTATAATATTCTTAAATCGATAACAGGAGCAAACGATGAAAAAGTACGTTACTTCCGCCCGCAATATTTTGCACGGCGGCGATTACAACCCCGAACAATGGCGCGATACCCCCGAAGTATGGGAGGAAGATATGCGACTGATGCGCCTTGCCGGCATAAACGAAGCGACCGTGGGCGTCTTTTCCTGGGCGGTCCTCGAACCCGAAGAAGGAAAGTTTGATTTTTCCTTTCTGGATACCGTTCTGGACAAGATAGCGGCAAACGGCGGAAAAGTCATTTTAGCTACGCCGAGCGGCGCACGCCCCCGCTGGCTTGCCGAAAAATACCCCGAAGTACTGCGTACGGAAAAGAATCGGGAAAAGAATATCTTTGGGGAAAGGCACAATCATTGCCTGACTTCCCCGATCTATCGGGAAAAGGTACGCATTATGGACGAAGCCCTTGCCAAACGCTATGCGCATCATCCTGCGGTGATCGCCTGGCACCTTTCCAACGAGCTCAACGGGGAATGCCACTGCGCGCTTTGCCAAAGGGCTTTCCGCCAATGGTTGCAGAATAAATACGGCACGCTGGAAAAGCTCAACTTTACGTGGTGGACGAGCTTCTGGAGCCATAACTATACCTCCTGGGAACAGATAGAATCCCCGTCTCCGAGAGGCGATATGGGCGTACACGGGCTCAACCTGGATTGGTACCGATTCTGCACCGATCAGACGATTTCCTTTATCGAAACGGAAAAACAAGCCGTGCAGCAGTATAATCCCGATATCCCCGTAACGACCAACCTGATGCGCGGATATTTCGGTCTGAATTACTATAAAATTGCGGAACACCTCGACTTCGTATCGTGGGACAGCTACCCCGATTGGGGCGCACCGTGGGGCAACTATCACGAAGCTTCCTCCATTGCCTTCGACCACGATACTTTCCGCAGTATGAAAAAACAGCCCTTCTTCCTGATGGAAAGCACGCCTTCCCTCGTAAACTGGAAGAGCTTCAATAAACTCAAGCGGCCGGGGCAAAATGCGCTCGTTTCCCTGCAGGCGGTTGCGCACGGGTCGGACAGCGTGCAGTATTTTCAATGGCGGAAAGGCAGAGGTTCCAGCGAAAAATTCCACGGCGCAGTGGTCGACCATTACGGCAAGGAAGACACGCGCGTCTTTCGGGAAGTGGCTGCCTTGGGCAAGACACTTGCCTGTCTGGACGAAATCGTAGGTACCATGCCCGAGGCAAAGGTTGCCATGATTTACGATTATGAAAACAACTTCGCCCTTGCCGATGCGCAAGCCTTTGCCCGACACGATAAAAAATACTACCTGACGGAGAACCTGATCTACAAGCATCTGTTTGAACGCAACGTGGCGGTGGACGTTTTGCCGAGGGAAGCGGACCTTTCCGATTACGCCGTCGTCATTGCGCCCATGCTGTATCTCTGCAGTCAGACGACCATCGACCGCTTTACCGATTTTGTGGCAAACGGCGGTACGCTGCTGGCAACGTATATGTTGGGCATGACGGACGAAAACGACCTGTGCCATTTGGGCGGATTCCCCGGCGGAAAGCTCAAAGAGGTATTCGGCATTTGGAATGAGGAAATAGATTCCCTCTACCCCGAGGAAAGGGTAAGCGTTTCCTACGGCGGCAAGACCTACGAAGCCATGGACTACTGCGAACGCATCCATGCGCAGGGCGCAGAAGTGCTTGCTACCTATGCGAGCGAATTTTATGCCGGGGAGCCTGCCGTTACCTGCAACGCATACGGCAAAGGCAAGGCGTATTACGTAGCTTGCAGGGATACGGGCGAACTGATGGATGCGCTCATCGGGCGTATTCTTGCCGAAAAACATATCGTCGGCTACGCCCCGAAAACGGAAAACGTTTCCGTCAGTATGCGTACCGACGGCGAAAACGAATATTACTTCTGTGAAAATCACGGGGATACGGCAACCGCTTGCAGTTTAGTCGGCTCCTTTACCGATATGGAAACGGGAGAAAGAGTCATAAACGAGGTATCGCTTCCGCCCCTTACTTGCCGTATTCTGAAAAAAGACGCATCGTAAGGCAACGCTGTAACGCCGCCAATCCAACGGCATCGTTTACAAATTAAAAACCGTAGTACCCGAAAGGATACTACGGTTTGATTTTTGATTTCTGGCTTTATGCTTCCGCATTATTCTCCCTTGAAAGGAAGGAGTGCTACGACTCTTGCACTCTTGATAGCGGTTGCAAGCAGACGCTGATGTCTGGTGCATACGCCGCTGATTCTGCGGGGAACGATTTTACCGCCTTCGGTAATGTACTTCTTCAGGCAGTTTACGTCCTTGTAATCAATTTCGCCGGGCTTTCTTGCATAGGTGGGCTTCTTTTCTACTTCTGCAACTTCCTCAGCTACTTCTTCAACGGGCTTGCGGCTTCTCTTTTTTGCAGCTGCGATTTCTTCGCAGAATGCGCAAACCTTTTTACGGGGAACTCTCTTGAAGTTCTTTTTAGCTACGGTCTTTTCTTCCATGATTCAGACTCCTTATCCTTTAATTAGAATGGTATGTCGTCGCCGTCATCGTCAAAAGCTTCCAAGGCCTCCACGGCTCCGCCCTTCTTTTTGGGTGCGGAATAACCTGCAGAGGAACCACCGCCATATGCAGAAGAAGAATCGCCTTCGTTCTGGGATTTGGGGGTTAAAAATTCAACGTCCTGAGCAATAACGTCAACGTAAGTGCGCTGTATACCCTGCTTGTCTTCATAGTTCCGCATCTGGATACTACCGACAACGGCAACCTTGTTGCCCTTTTTTAAGTAACGCGCAACTCTGTCGCCAAGATCTCTCCATGCGGTAATGTTGAAGTAGTCAACTTCCTGCGTACCGTTTGCAGATCTCGGGCGGTTTACGGCAATAGCGAAGCGGCAAACGGGAATACCGGCAGGGGTTTCCGAACGCTCCGGATCGCGAGTAAGATTACCGATCAAGAATATTTTATTCATAGTAATTCTTACCTCTTGTTAGTTCTTCTTCGTAATGAGCTGTCTTACGACTTCAGCGCTGATACCGGTTACGCGAACGAGTTCTGCAACTACGGGTGCTTCTGCTCTGAAGTTCATAAGAACGTAGTAAGCGTCGTTCTTGTAGTTGATAGGATAAGCGAGCTTTTTCAAACCCCACTGTTCCGTAGAATCAACCACGCCGTTCATGGACGTAACGACACCTTCCATCTTTGCAACGACTGCATTCTTGGCTTCTTCATTCAAAGAGCTGTCGATAAGATAAAGCATTTCGTACTGATTCATAAATTTCACCTCCTGGACTGATTCGGCATATCCGCAAAGGGATATGCAAGGCAACGGCATACGCCGTCATTATTTATTATAAACGAAAACACGCCCGTTCGTCAAACGTTTTGACGGCATTTTGCAGGAAAATTTTTGCAAAACGGACGGGCGTGTTCTGTTTTTTTCATTTTGGGCGGATTATACGCCGCTTGCTACTACAAATTCAATCATCTCCGCAATGGTCATATCCCCGATCTTGCGGGTATGGCCCCGGAAGGTAACCTGTCTTTCCAAAGCGGAAGGATCTTCCATTACAACCAATCCGTCCGCAACCAACTGCGAAAGCGTTGCGGCGTTTACGTTCGCGGAAACATTCTGCGTCATTTTTTCAATATCGTTCATGGAAATCGTCGCTTCCTGATGCGTATCCTTATCGGTCAGCATATACTTCCATACGCCCGTCAGATTATGGTGTTCGTCATAAATATCGTTTTTGAACAGTTCGTTTACCGTCAGACGGGAAATATCGCCTGCAACCGTTTCCAGCGTGGAATTGCGGATCGCATCCAATACGACGTTGGTGCCGAATGCTTCCGCACCGAGAATATCTTCCATACGCAGCGTGTTTACCTTGGTTGCAATATTATTCAGATTCGTGGAAGCAAGCTTCTGCAAAATGGCAGGGCTGGTTGCGTCGATTTTGATGATATCGCCGAGAACGAGACTATCCACCGCTCCGTCCAGTTCCGTAATCTTCGTATTCATGAGCTTCTGCAAAATCGGCGCGGAATCCGTCTGAATGGTGATTACGTCCTTCAATTTCAGATCATTGAACGCCGCGCTCAGTTCCGTGATCTTCTTATTCTTCAGATTCTGCAAAATGAGCGGAGAAGAGGAATTGACTTCAATGACCTGCCCGAGCGTCAGCGTGTTGACCTTGGTTCCCAAATCGGAGATCTTGGTCGTCTTTAAAGTCCGTAAAATCATCGGGCTGCTTGCGTTCACCGTAACCACGTCGCCCAGAACCAAGTTGTTCAAATCGTCTTCCAGCGTCTTCAAAGAGGAGTCCTTGAGTTTCTGCAAGATTGCGGGGCTGTTTTCGTCGATTTCAAAGAGATCGGAAATTTTGATGTCTTCCGTTGCGTTTTCCAGTTCGGAGAGCGTCTTATCCTGCAAGGATTGCAGAATAGGGGAGCTGTTTTCGTCGATCTCGATAATTTCCTTTAACGTAATCGTGTTCAGCTTATTGCCGAGGTCGTCGATGACCACGTCCTTCAGGGTATGCAAAATCACGGGGCTGTTTTCGTCTATCTGAATGATATCGCCTACGGCAATCTCCTGCCCGAAAGTATCCAGATCCTGCAAAGTCTTTTCCGCAAACTTCTGCAAAATCACGGGGCTGCTTTCGTCGATGAGCATAACGTCGCTGAGCTTGAGCTTATTGAAGAGCTGCGTTCTTTCTTCCGCATCCATCAACGCGCCGAGCGTTCTCGGAGATTTGCCTGCCGCCATGATGATTTCCGAACCGGAAACCGTATAGTCTTCGTTTTCCGAACCGTATGCAAGGTAACGCAATAAGGAATCGGCGTTGCCGTCTATCCCGAGGAAAGGCCCGATTTCCACCGCATACAACACGTCTTCCAGTATGTAATTGCCGATTGCGTTCCAATTCGTATTCGCAAGCTTTTGCGTGTCGATATGTAAACCGTATTCTGCCAATGCGCCCGATGCCTGCGCAAGGAGCGTATCCACGTAAGGGGAGACTTTCCTTACGTCGTCTAAATTTTCAAATCGGCTGTTTTGCAGCTCTTTTACGATTCCTGCAACCGTATTGTCTGCAAAATCTTCCGATATATACTCCGTATACGCCGGATAAACCTTATCTAAAACTTTTTTCACGTTGATCGAATCGTATCCGAACCATACAACGCCCACTTCCACTGCAAGCATTCCGATCATACCGATCAAAAATACCAGTATGTAGGAAAATACCCGCAAAACGGGATGTCTTTTGGTACTCATTTTCATGCCCTCCTGATTATCTGTTGATTTTATTATAACATATTCCCCGGCAAATGTCTACCATATTTTCCATGTTTTCCTTATTTTCCATTTTTTTGATAAAAAAAGCAAATTTACTTGTCTTTGCCCGAAAAATATGCTATAGTATGCAAGGTTAAAATTCCCGAAAACCGCAAAATAGCACAGGCTTTACAGCCATTCCCGCAAATTCGCATCTTCCGTTAGGAGAATTATATGAATAAAGAAGCTTTTTGGAAAAACAAAATCGTAGTCGTCGTCGGTGCGCTCGTCTGTTGTCTTTTATGGGGCAGCGCCTTCCCCTGCGTGAAAATCGGCAAGAACCTGTTCGGCGTGGACTCGTCGGACGTACCTTCCATTATTTTATTTGCCGGTGCCAGATTTACTTTAGCAGGGCTGCTGATTTTAATGATCGGCTCCATCGGGGAAAAGAAGATTCTCCTACCGCAAAAACGCAACTGGAAAGACGTATTCGTGCTTGCAATCTTTCAGACGTGGCTGCAATATATATTTTACTATATCGGGCTTGCCAATACCCCGGGCGTAACCGCCGCCATCATCAACGGACTCAACGTATTTTTGACCATTCTCGTCTCCTGCTTTATTTTCCGACAGGAAAAGTTTACCTTAAAGCTCCTCGTCGGGTGCGTTCTCGGCTTTGGCGGTATACTCGTTTTACAGGCAAATAACTTTACCGCTTCCGCAGTGCATTTCAGTATCATCGGGGAAGGATTCTTAATGATCTCCGCCTTGGCAAGCGCATTTGCTTCCGGCTTCATCAAGGAGTACTCCAAAGAAGAAAGCCCCGTGGTTTTAAGCGGCTGGCAGTTCTTCATCGGCGGAGCGATACTCGTGCTCGGCGGACTGCTCTTCGGCGGAAAACTGACGGTGACGAGCGTCTTCGCCGTGCCCATGCTCTTTTACCTTGCCTTTATTTCGGCGGTAGCCTTTTCGCTTTGGGGCATATTGCTCAAATATAACGACGTTTCCACCGTTTCCGCCTTCAAAACCATGAACCCCGTATTCGGCGTTCTGCTCTCCGCCGCCTTTTTGCCCGAGGAGCGGGGCTCCATCACCTATTTTACCTGCATCGCTCTGTTGCTCGTGCTGGTAGGTATCTATATCATCAACACACGAAAGCGCAAAAAGAAAACGCCCCCCGAAAGTTAATCTTACGCATAAAAAATCCTGTCCGATTTTCGGGCAGGATTTCTTTTTTGCAACCGTATGCTTATTTGGTTTTATGCGCATATTCGCACTCATTGATCAGAGCGCAGCCTGCGCAATCGGGTCGTTGCGAATGGCAGACCTTTCTGCCGTGCCAGATGAGCCAGTGATGCGCCTTGGACCAATCTTTTTGGGGGATAGCCTCCCTTAGATCGAGCTCGACCTTCATGGGCGTATCGCCGTGTGCCAGCCCCAGACGGTTACTCACGCGGAATACGTGCGTATCCACCGCAATGGCATCTCCGCCGAAGCCGACGGAATAGACTACGTTCGCCGTCTTTTGCCCGACCCCTGCAAGCGTCTTTAATTCTGCAATCGTGCCCGGCACTTCGCCGCCGAAGCGTTCGCAGATATCGCGGCTGGCGGAAAGGATATGCGCCGCCTTCATGCGGTAAAAACCGCAGGAGTAGATGTACTTTTCCAGCGCCTCCGCCGTTAATTCCAGCATGGCTTGCGGCGTATTGTATTTTTCAAACAATACCCGAGTGACCTTATTCACCCGTTCGTCCGTACATTGCGCCGATAAAATGACGGCAACCAGCAGTTCGTACACGCTGCCGTATTCCAAGGCGGGCTTAGCGTCCGGGTATAAACCTTCCAAAGTAGTTAAAATTTTAGCTTTCTTTTGCGTATCCATAGGAACAGTATAGCACTTTTTTTAAATGCGCGCAACCGAAATTCTGCCATGCGACTCCACTTTTCGGTAAAAACCGCCAAAAGCGGAATATCCGCCCTTGCCCAGCACCGACCGCGCCGTTTGCATATAGCTACAGGGGAACTGCACGGAAAGTCCGCAACCGACGTTCGCTTCCTTGGGCGTATTGACGAGTGCGCACGGTACGCCCGCGCTTTGTAAACGAGACGCATACCCCATGGTTTGAGTACGCGTGCGGAATACCGCCAAAATTACAATCATATTTTTTCTCCTTTGCGAATATGGAATAGTATGAGATATCTGGATAACGCCGCAACGGGCGGCAAAAAACCCGTATCCGTCCGATATGCCGTTCTTCGATCCGTTTCCGCCTGCGCCAATCCGGGCAGAAGCGGACATTCCCGTTCCTTACGATGCGCACAAACCGTATTTTGCTGCCGAACGTTACTTTCCGATTTTTTCGGCGGTTACGGGGAAGATCGGGTCGTTTTTACCAAGAACTGCACGGAGGCATTGAATCTCGCCATTTTGGGCGTTCTGCAAAAAGGTGACCACGTGGTAACCACGCACTATGAACACAATTCCGTATTGCGCCCCCTGGAATCATTGCGGGAAAAGGGAATCATCGAATATTCCGTAACGACGCCCGAAGAAATTCCGCAAAAAATACAGGGCAACACGAAAGCCGTAATCGTAACGCTCGCTTCCAACGTAACGGGCGAGTGCATAGACGTCGCCCCCATACGCCGTGCGATACCGCCGCACGTTTTGCTCATCTGCGACGGCGCGCAAGCCGGCGGACATATCCCCATCTCTATGAAGCGGAGCGGGATAGACGCTCTGGCGCTTGCCGGGCATAAGGGACTGCACGCGATACAGGGCTCCGGTGCGTTGCTCTTTTCCGACCGAACGGAGATTTCCCCCGTGATGTACGGCGGCACGGGCAGCGAAAGCTTCCGATTGGAGATGCCTGCATTTTACCCCGACCGATTGGAAGCAGGGACGATTTCCTACCCGGCGATCGCTTCCTTAAAAGCGGGAATACTCTATCTGCAAAAGCACTTTGCGCGCGACAGCCGCATCATCTTCCGACGGACGGAAGAGACGATTGCCGCCTTGAAAATGCTGGAAGAATACGAAGTGTTTTCCGAGCCCACCCCCTGCGGCATCGTTGCCTTCCGCCACAAACGCTTCCAATCGGAAACGGTTGCGGAAAAGTTAAACGACGCCGGCATTGCCGTTCGGGCAGGACTGCACTGCGCTCCGCTCATGCACCGCTACCTCTCTTCTGCGGACGGCGGACTCGTCCGTGCGAGCTTTGCCGCCGATAATACTGCCTGCGACGTACGCAAACTGATCTCCGTTCTGAAGAAGTTATGATTTTTTCAGCTTTTCCGCCATGGACGATAACTTTTTCTTTTGGGAAGAGTTGAGCATGGGCGAAACCTTTTTCACAAACTGATCTATATCCGCATCGGAAAGCGTTCCTGCCCTTCTGCGAGCTTCCGCTTCCTTCATGATGCGGGTCCATATATCTTTCTCGCTCTTGCCTTCCAAGGAGGAAGCTATCTTTTGGATGCTCTCGGTTTCGTCTTTGGAAAGTGCGTCTTTTTGTATGTTTCCCGTAAAATTCTTAAAATCATTCATATAATAAAATATGTTCGCCCCGTCCGAAAAGTGCAAAAAAAGGCAAGCGTTATAAAACGCTT